>CALVJE010000028.1 GCA_944331725.1 uncultured Bacilli bacterium
ATAAAAAAGAAGGTCATAAAGTTTGGAAATTTTTAGATGAGATTGAGCCTTACAAATATCATTCTAAATCTTTTAATGATATCCTACTTACTGATAACTCTTATAAAACTAATATTGTTATAAGTAAAACGGATGGTGTTAGTGAACCCTGGATTATTGTTACTAATGGTTCTACTAAAAGAGCCATTAAAGATTATGGTTATCGTTTTGGTGCTATTGAATCAGTATTTAAAAATCAAAAATCTAATGGCTTTTATATTGAATCTGTTGTTAAAGCAGACTTAGATTATTTTACTTCTATGTATACTCTTGTTTGTTTTTCTACTCTTTATTTAACTATATTAGGGGCAGACTATTCTAAAAATAATAGTTGTTATAAAACTGTTAAAATTACTACTCATAAATATTTTATAGAAAATGGTATAAGGGTAAAGAAAAGAGTAATGTCTTTATTTAATACAGGACTTACTCTATTTCATCTAGCTTTTAATTCCTCGAAATACATTAGGCTTCCCTTTTCTTTTACTCTTTATGATATTTAAAAAATTTTTAAACTACTAAAGTTCTTTTTGTCGTGGTTTAATTTATACTAAAAAGTGTAACTTATGATACCAAAAGTTACACTTTTTCTATTTTTATCATCATTGTTACCAACTCATACACTATTGGTCGTACTTTTATATCCATTTTCCCTTTATTTTTCAACACTTTTACTAAAACTGTCCGTTACTCAGATAAGGTGAAAGGATTATTTTTAGTTCCATCTCCTCCTGTTATTACGACGTTAGATTTTATAAATATTACTGGGCGAACGCCATAAAGCTTAGATCGAGGAGTATTACTTCCAATACCTCCATTAATACCCATATAATTTACATTAAAACCATTTGGAGTTAAAGTCCAATAACTGCCATTATTTCTATTATTAAATTGTCCTGTCATTAATTCGCCAACACGAAGTAAGCCTACTTTAGCATTTGTAGTATATGAAGTTGTACCACTCATATTAGTATCAGTATATTTAGCTAGTTTATATGAAGTACCACTTCCTATTTTTCCTAAATACCAAGTATTATTTTCTTCAATCATTTCAACTTCATTACTTGCTAGATAAACCTCATTGTTTAAATAGTCTTGATTTAAGAATACACCAATAGTTCTTTTGTCTGAATATAATTCTTGTATTTCACTATCAAAAGCTGAGTTAACAAAATTTCCAGAACTCTTTAATGGCTCTGCACTTGCTATTTTTGTTAAATTTTCTACTTCATGGCTTACTATTCTATATAAATTATTCTCGCCAATTCCAAAACTTATATACTCACCACTATATCGCAAATTTAATGGTGTCCCTGATAGATTTGTATCATTGTCTCCATCTAATCTATATGGATTATTTACGGTTCCATCTCCGCTTACTATTTTGATATCAGGTTTTAGGTTTATAACTGGTCTAATACCACTTAATGAAGAAATATTAGTAGAAGTACTACTCTCTTTATTATTATCAATTATTCTAATAGTATTTTGATTAATTGGTGTTAAAGTCCACCACTTAAGTCCATTATTTAAATAACCATATCCATATATACCTGATCCTTGTTGACTACATTGATATTCGTACATACTAAGTAGCCCTACTGCATTTGTTGATATATTATTACCAATTGGTCTTTCTATGCTACCTAATTCCGCATCATCAATAGTTGCATCCCACTTAGCATCTGTTACAATAAATTTTTCATAGTCTCTTAAGTTACTAAGAAAGCCATCTACAGTTGTATCATTAAGCCATTCTTTTACATAACTTTCTTCAAAAGCACTACTATCATTATCATATGAGATAGCGCTTATATTCCATTATGTTATTAATTTAACTGTTTTTTCTTTATTATTAACACTAACTGCTCTCCATAACTTTCCACTATACCATATATAATTATTGGGAGTACCTGTGATAAAGGTATCAACTCCATCATCATAAGTATCGCCATATTCCCCTTGATCCACCAATACTACTTCTGCTACTGTAGGGTCTTGGGCTTACTACTAGAATTATTCTTTACTTTTATCTTATAGGTATTACTACTACCTGCACTACCACTTGCAGTTAAATTACTTCCTATCACCTCCATTGGTATATTTATTCCATCTTCTGTTTTATATCCAGCTTCTACTCCATTAGGTAAGCTTCCTACATAATAAAAATTAAACCTTGCTGTTCTATTATTAGGATTACTTAATGTAACAGTAAATTCTTTAGTCTCTCCTTCTCCCACTACTAACTTATTTCCTTCAACACCATCTACTTCTAACTTATAAGTTAAATTACCTGTAACAATACTAATTGCATTACTCTTCTCTTTTGATACTGTAAACATTGCATAAGAAAAGTATCCTCCTACTACTAATAAAGTTATTATAATCATAGCTATCATATATATTTTACTAAAACTTGTCTCTAATAATAATCTTTTCATAATTACCTCACTTTCATTACACTAAAAAAGAATATAATAATTCTCTTACTCTATTCTTATTACACTATGAAAGAAAGTAATTTTATTACTTAGATTAGGGTTAAATGCCCCTCCCCCATTTAACTATTTGTAAACAGGTGTTAGCACATTTTTTCTCCATCTAAAACCACTTCTTTCTTATTCTCGTTAACTTAATAATAACAGAAAAAAAGAACTTAGACAAGTCCTTTTATTCATAGTTATTAGCTTTAACTTCCATAAAGCTTCTTGGATGACTACATACTGGACATACATCAAGTGCATCTTTACCAACATATACGTGTCCACAATTACGACAAATCCAAATCTTATCTCCATCTTTATGGAATACTCTATCATCTTTAACATTCTTAAGAAGTGTTAAGTATCTTTCTTCGTGTTCTTTTTCAATCTTTGCAACACTTTCAAAAAGATAAGCTATACGAGTAAATCCTTCTTCTCTAGCAGTTTCTGCAAAGCCTTTATACATATCAGTCCACTCATAGTTTTCACCAGCAGCTGCATCTTCTAAGTTAGTCATAGTATCAGGAATATCTCCTCCGTGTAATTCCTTAAACCAAAGTTTAGCGTGTTCTTTTTCATTGTTAGCAGTTTCTTCAAAAATAGCTGCTATTTGTTCATAACCATCTTTACGAGCTTTACTAGCATAATAAGTATACTTATTACGAGCTTGACTTTCTCCTGCAAAAGCAGTCATTAAATTTTGTTCAGTTTTTGATCCTTTTAATTCCATTAATATACCTTCTTTCTATATTTTTATTTATATTAAGGAGATTATTCTCCTAATATATCACTTCTATCCTTAAAATTAGTATGAATAATTTTTAAGGCTTTAGGACTATTTGGATAATCTAGATAAGTTTTATAGATGTTTATTACATCAGGATTTTCATAACAAAATCTAATATTATTAGAATTATCATCTTTTGTTAAAGCTTCTCCTCTTTCTAGATTTATCTCATTCATTTTTGCTATTGGTGCTAATACTTGTCCTCCACCACCAACACAACCATTAGGACAGTTCATAACTTCAATAAAGTCATAACTATCTAATTCTTTTAGTATTTCTTCTAAACTAGGCATACCAGTAACGGCTGCAACACGTAAATTATATGGTCCAATATTTACCGTTGCTCTTTTTATTGTACCACTTTTAGTATTTTCTGCAAAGTCTAAAAAGTTAATTATTTTATCATCTCCTGTTAAAAGATAATTAGCACATCTTAAAGTCGCTTCCATTACTCCACCACTTCTTCCAAAGATAGATCCAGAACCACTACCTTTTGAGAAAAGAGGTGAAAATTCACTTGGTGTTACTTTAGTTATATCAATATTAGATTCTTTTAATAACATAACTAATTCATTTGTTGTAATAGCAATATCCATACCCATTTCTGTTCTTTTAATTTCAAATTTCTTAGATGTACAAGGAACTACTACTACATTTATTACATTTTTCTTATCAAATTCATTCATCTTTAAAAAGTATGTATTTAGTAATGATGATTGTATACCTATTGGACTTTTAACAGTCGATAAATGTTCTATTTTTTCAGGATGATATATCTCAAGATATTTAACCCAAGAAGGACAACAAGAAGTAAACATAGGAAGTGTTTTTTTATTTTTTAATCTATTTACTAATTCTGTCGCTTCTTCCATTACTGTCATATCTGCTCCAAAAGTAACATCAAAAACATAATCAAATCCTACTTCTTTTAAGGCTCCTACTAATTCTTTTTCTAAAAAAGTACCAACTTCTAAATTAAAGCCTTCACCAATTGATGATCTAATAGCAGGTGCAATTGAAATAGTAACAATTTTCTCTGTATCGTGTAAATAATTAAGTACTTTTTTATAATCATATTTAGGAACTAGTGAAGCAACAGGACAATTTAGTATACACTGTCCACAATTTATACATACTGCTTCCTTAGCTTTTTTATCATCATAGTTAATACCTACTACTTCTTTACAAATTGTTTTACATCTACCACAGTTTATACATCTTTCTTTTATTCTTTTTATACTTTCATTATCTTCATCAATCCTAACAGCATTACTTAAATCCATAACTTCACTTTCCCTTACAACTTTTACATATACCTTCATAAACCAAATTTATTCTTTTAACATCATCTAATTTAGAAGAAGATAATAATTTATCTATTAGGTATTTATTAAAAGAAACATCTTCAATTCTTTTACATTTTAAACAATAGAAATGAAAGTGTTCTCTATTATAATCATAATGTATCCCATCACTACATTCTATTTTAATGACTATATTATCATCTACTAATTTATTAACTGTTCTATATACAGTCGCTTGTCCTATAGAAGGATATTTAGCATTAATTAATTCTACTAATTCTTTCATTGTAGGATGAGTATAACAATTTTTAATTATTTCTAATATAATTTCTCTTTGTTTAGTTTTTCTTTCCATTATTAACACCTTATTGATAATTATTATCAATTAAATTATAGTAAATTTAAAAATCAATGTCAATAAAAAAACTAACCAAATTATTGATTAGTATATTTTCTTAAGAATTCTTCTTTATATTCTAAAACTCTATCTTCTTTAATCGCTTCTTTTAAGTCTTCTGTTAATCTTATTAAGAATCTAATATTATGAATAGATAGAAGTCTTCCACCAAACATTTCTTTACTATTAAGTAGATGTCTAATATAAGCTTTAGTATAGTGTTTACAAGTATAACAATCACAAGAGTCTTCTATAGGAGTAAAATCTTCTTTATATTTAGCATTATTTAAGTTAATTTTACCACATCTTGTAAAAGCTTGTCCGTGCCTTGCTATTCTTGTTGGTAGGACACAATCAAAGATATCTACACCACGAATTACACCTTCTATTATATCAATAGGTTCTCCTACTCCCATTAAGTATCTTACTTTATCTTCTGGTAAGTAAGGAATAGAATAATCTATCGCTTTATACATATCTTCTTTACTTTCTCCATCATTTGCAACTCCACCAATACTAAACCCGTCAAAGTCTAGTTTTACTGTTTCAGTAGCAGAGTATTTTCTAAGATCAGGATAAGCGCCTCCTTGAACTATACCAAATAAAGCTTGATTCTTATTACTATGTACACTCTTACCTCTTTTAGCCCATCTAATAGTTCTTTCAACACTATTTTTTAAATATTCATATGAGGCACTAGCAGGAGGACATTCATCAAAACTCATAGCAATATCGCTGTCTAATTTATTTTGTATTTCTATAGACTTTTCAGGAGTTAAAAATAACTTTTTACCATCTATATGACTTTTAAAATATACTCCTTCTTCAGTTATATCTTTCTTCTTATTTTTAGCAAGAGAAAACACTTGAAAACCACCACTATCAGTTAAAATTGGTCCATCATAATTCATAAATTTATGTAGTCCTCCTGCTTTTTCTATTAAATCTTCTCCAGGTCTTAACCATAAGTGATAAGTATTAGCAAGAACAATTCCGGCACCTGTTTCTTTAACTTCTTCAGGACTTAATCCTTTAACAGTTGCTTTTGTTCCTACAGGCATAAACATAGGAGTTTCTACAGTCCCATAATTAGTTTTAATAGTACCTAATCTTGCCTTAGTATTTTTATCTTTCTTTATTAAGTTATATTCTATTTTCATAATCTCCTCCTATAGAAAAAGAAGGCTAACCTCTTTTTTTCTTTTGATATGTAAGAGGATCATCTGCTATTACCTCACACATATTATTATTGATATTATAAACAATACCATCTCCACCTGTTGTATTATTACTTAACTTTGAAAAATAGTTATAAGAAAAGCTTTGATTATCCTTAAGTCCAATAAGCTCTTGTCCTAAAGGACTAATCGCTTCAATATAATCAGTATTAATTTCTGTAGAGACAGCTTCATTAATAATCTCTACTCTTCTAGATTGAACCTCTCCATCTTCAAAGGTCATAATACTAACTTTACTACCAATACCTATTGTTTTATCTGTTGGTGGAGTTGCGATTTTAGCCTCTCTAAGTAATTTATTGACAACAACAAGTCTTTTAATAACAGACTGAGAATTAGAATATATCTTTTCTTCTCTATTAACCATTCTATTATCAATTTCTACAATTTTTCCTCTATAACAAATTGAAGTTTTACTCTTATTTTTTCTATAATAGTATTTCTCATCAATAACATTGCCTATTTTTTTACCAACAATTCTTGAAAAAGCCAAACTATTAGCATCTATTTCTTTACTAACGTCAATTTCATCTTTATCAACTATCTCATATTTTTTTACTTCTCCTTTTTGAGTTTCTAAACTTATAATAGACCCTATCATTATTTTATTTTCATATCTCTTTAGTTTTGGTAAAAAATAAAGTAAACGTTCCCTTTCTTCTTTTAACAGATTAAATTGACTTATTGTTATTTCCTTTCTTTTTTCTAATTCTTCACGATTATTTTCAGCATAAGCTTTCTTTCTTAATATTCTTTGTTTTTTAGATATACGAGCAGATTTAGATCTTGATGTTATAAAATGAATGCTATGACTATCTTGTCTGACAACATCAAATATTTTACCCGTTACAGTAATTGCAGACTTTTTACCTGGTAAAGAAACTATATATGAAAAATCATCATCTTTTCTTTTTCCTAAAACAGCTTTACCAATATCACTATCAATAGAAATATAACCATTATCACAATTAATATTGGTTCTTGTAAGACCTATTGAATTTTGGACTAAAGTATAACTTTCATACTCAGAAGTATCATCATAAAAAACTGTAAATTCACTACCACATTCAATAGTATCTGAATTATTTAAAGTCATAAACTCATTTTCTCTTAAAGTTCGTTTATATATATCTAAACTTTTACATATAGCATTATAGTCATCTACTTCTTTAGTTGTATCTGTATATTTTAAAAATCCTAAATCCATTGATGACTTTTCACAGTCTTTTAAATAACTTTCATAATCTCTCTTTTTCTCTTCAAGACGTAATATTTCTTTTCTTAAAGCTTTTACTTGTTCTGGTATTAATATCATTATAATTCCCCCTTCACTAACGACTATGATATGATACCATATTTTTTTAATTTAGTAAAGTTTATTTACTACGTTTATTCTCATTAGTATAATCATAAGTTCTAGTTTCTATATAAATTAATCTTCTCTTAGCAGCTTTTACTTTTTTAGTAAGTTCTAAAGACATCTCTTTTAGAGTTTCATCTAATAGATATGCCCTATATTTATTCTTAACAAGTTGTCTAAATCTCTCTATCTCATTTAAAGCTTCACTATAAGCAGTACCAGTATCATCATCACTAGTTAAATAGAAGTTTACAAGTTTAAGAAGTTTTAAATACTTACGATAAACTTTATTAGTAATAAATATTTTTTGAATATCTAAATTATAGATAGATACTTTAATATCATTAGATTTAATAATTAAGTCTTTACCTAAATCTAAAATACCATCAAATTCTAAAGTTTTTTCTACCATCAAATAACTATTCATAATCATTATCTCCTTTTAACAAATCAGGCCTATTCTTTTTAGTTACTTCTATTTGTTTTTCTCTTCTCCATTCATTTATCTTCTTATGATCACCACTAATTAATACAGAAGGAACTTCTAATTCTTCATATACTCTTGGTTTTGTATAAGTAGGATAATCTAAAAGATTATCAGTAAATGAATCACTCTCATAACTTTCTTTTCTTATAACACCATCTATTAATCTTGTAATAGAATCTATTATAATCATCGCAGGTATCTCTCCACCTGTTAGAACATAATCACCTATAGATATTTCCATATCTACTATTGTTTTTATTCTCTCATCAAAGCCTTCATAATGACCACAAATTAGTATTAAGTGTTTTTCAAATGATAGATTAAAAGCTATTTTTTGTTTATATAAAGCTCCTGTTGGAGTTAATAATATTACTTTAGAATTATCAGTTTTTAAAGCTTTAACGGCATCAAATATTGGTTGACACATTAAAACCATACCAGCTCCTCCTCCGTATGGTGTATCATCTACTTTTTTATGAGGATCTTTACTATAATCTCTAATATTATGAATATTTATTTCTACTAAATTATTACTAATTGCTCTTTTAATAATAGATTCACTAAATATATTATTAAACATATCAGGAAATAAGGTTAATACATCTATTTTCATAACTCCTCCTAAATAATTCTTTTATTACCTACTAATAATTTCAAAATATCAAGAGCATTATTATGAATTTCTTTAGAAAAAGAACTCATACAGTAATCTTTTAAGATATAAAAATCATAACCTTGTTCAAACAAATCTAAAGCAGTCTTTAAAACGCAAGCGTTTGTATCGAATCCACATAAATATATCTCTTCAATACTTTCATTTTTTAAATAGGAAATAAATTCATCTGTTAATGCTGTATATACGTTTTTATTAAAGATCTTGTAATCTTCAGTATCAATTGCTATAGAAACTCCCTTTTCTGTTAAACATCCTCTATAATTTATATCTTTATAAAATCTATTATTATAACTGTTTATAAATTTAGTAAATGCAACTGTAGTAAATTGTTTGCTTTTTACTAACTCTTCTATTTTTTTTAAAGTTTCTCTTGTTAAATCATTAACAAAATCATTTTGCACATCTATTACTAATAATAATTTTTTCATATACTCCTCCTATAGAAGTTTAACTATAACTTCTTTTTTATTACTATCTATAGTTACAAAATCTTTATGATAAGGAACTAACACTTCCCTATTATTTATTAATAGTCTTAATATTTTATAGTTATTACCAGTCTCTTCTATATCAAGAATTTTACCTTCTATATTATCAATAGTTTTAACTTTATAAGTAATAAGCTCACTATCTAAAATATCTTCATCTTTAAGATTAATTTCAGATTCTTCTTTATATACTTTTTTATTCTTTAAAAATAACACTTCATTAATATTATTAAAGCCAAGAAATGTAACCATATCATAATTTTTATGAACTCTATAACTATTAATTAAATATTTATTATCATCTATAATCAAATTACTTCCTATTTTAAATATTTCATTTCTTTGTTTAGTAGTTAAGTTATCTTTAATCCTAAGTTCACCTTTTATTCCGTGAGTATTAACTATTTTACCTATATATAATTTAGTCATTATCATCATCCATTTCATAAAGTATTATAGACGTAGCGACTGCAACATTAAGGCTTTCAACTACATCATTCATAGGTATATAAATAAACTTATCACTTTTCTCTAAATACTTAGGATTAACACCACTACCTTCATTACCTATAATTAAAGCGAAACATTCTTTTTCTTTTTTAGTTAGATTCTTAACTTCTTCTCCATATTTAACATTAGTAGCATATATAGGAATATTTAATTTATTTAAAATAGGAATTAATTTATCAATAGAATAAAATACTATAGGAATATGAAAAATCATTCCTTGAGTCGCTCTTACTACTTTAGGTGAGAAAACATCAACAGTATTATCTCCTATTACAATAGTATCTATATTAAAGGCAACTGCACTTCTAATAATAGTACCCATATTACCTGGATCTTGTACTTCATCTATTACTAGTATTCTTTTACCTATAGTAGTATCTATTTTCTTTTCACATAATCCTATCATTTTAGGTGGAGTATTTAACATAGTTATTTTCTTTAATACTTCCATACTTACTTCTATTATAGGAACTTCTATAGGTAAAACTTCTCCTTCTAATATTAGTACTTCTTTTAAACTCTTCGCTTTATAAGCTTCAAGTATTAAATGTTCTCCTTCTACAATAAATTCATTATTAAGATCACGATATTTTTTCTTCCCTAATTTATAATAGTATTTAACTTTCTCATTATCTAAACTAGTTATAACCATATTACTCCTCATTTCCATATTTATTAGTTAATTTTCTCCATTTCTTATAATCAGGACAATTCTCTTCAACAATAGCCCAAAACTTCTTAGAATGATTCGCTTCTATTAAGTGACTTAACTCGTGATAAATAACATAATCAAGACATCCTATATCTTTAGTAATTAATTCTGTATTAAGCGTTATAACGTGGGTTTTAATATTACATACTCCCCATCTAGTAGTCATCTTTCTAAGTCTAAGTTTAGGATGAGGAATACTTCTTGTAAAGTTATTATAACACATTTCTAAATGTTCACTAAAAATACCTAAAGCTTGTTTCTTCTTCCATTTATCCAAATCAAAGTCTCTTTTAATAAAAACTTTAGCATCACCTAATTTAAAGTCACAAAACTCTGTATATATAATATCATATTTTTTACCTAAAAAGTAAAATTCACTATTAAATTTTATCTTTTCTTTTACTTTTTTAATCATTTTTCTAATAGAATCTAAATTTTCTTCTACTACACTCATTATCTTTTTATTAGAAGTTAGAGTATTACAAGTTACATAGATAGTTAAATCATCTTTAACTCTAATATAAATATTTTTAGTAGTACTTTTCTTAACTATTTCTAAATTATAAGTTTCATTATCTATATTTAAAGTCATAGCATCATCCCTCTTGATAAAATTAATTATTTATGATAGTATGAATATGTAAAGAGAATTTACATATTATAAAAAAGAGGAATACCTAGTTTGCGATTTGGGTGTTACCTCAAAAA
>CALVJE010000029.1 GCA_944331725.1 uncultured Bacilli bacterium
TTATATGCTCTATATATTTTCATATGGCGAACCTCCCTTTAGTAACTTAAGTGTACTGTATAGAAGATATGTTTGTCGATGCATTTTTTCGATTTTCAAGTATAACTTTCCTATTATACAAAAAATATATCATCAAGATATATTTTTTTAGATTATTTATTTAGTTCTTTTATATTAACTACTTCTCCTATTTCAACTTCAGAACTATTTTCTCTTGCTGCTTGCCAACAAGATGTAATATTAAAACTTCCATCTCCATCAGGTAACCAAACCATTATTAAATTTAATATTGATGGTAATAAAAATATTATAATAGCTGATACAACTTGTGAGATTATTTTTCTAATAAAATGTTTTTGATCAGGATCTGTTACAATCCTTACTATTGTTATGATTAAACTAACAATTAATATTATAGGTACTATTATACAAATAATATTAAAAGCAGTTTGAGTTAAAGATAATATATGGGCTAATGCATAATCATTACAAGCATCAGCAGTGGCTAATACATAAACCATTTAAAACACCTCACTTAGTTTTCTTTTCGCTAACAGCTATACCATCACCAACATCATATATAGTTGTATTATATCTATCATTATTTTTTAAGAAAGTAATATAATCTTTTATCTTCCTAACTATACCTCTTAAATTACGACTAACTATTTCTTTTTCATTCTTCTTAACTAATCCATGAAAATACATATTATCAGTAATTATATATCCTTCAGGATTTAAATTTCTTTCAAATAGTTCAAAGAACTTAATATTCTGTGCTTTAGCAGCATCTATAAATATTAAATCATACTTATCATCTAATTTAACATTTAAAGCATCGTTAAATATAGGTGTAATTCTATCTTCTAAGTTCATTTTCTTTATATTCTTAAGAGCTTCCATATATCGTTGTTCATCACGCTCTATTGTTGTAACTTTTAAATTAGGACTACACAAAGTCATCATAATTGCCGAATATCCTATAGCAGTTCCTATTTCTAAAACATTTTTTATTTGATGTTTAATAATAAATGTTGTTAAAAAATCCATTCCTGCATCTTGCATAATAGGTACTTTATTAGCAATAGCATATTCTTTTATTTCTTTTATTTGTGTATAAGTATTCTTTACCATATCCACTCTCCGTTTTCTTTTAGTTCTCTTACTTTCTCTTCGTGTTCACTAGCACTTCTAGTAAAGTAAACATTTCTATTTTTATCGGCTACAAAATATAAATAATCACTTACTTCAGGATAAAGTGCAGCTTCTATACTCGATATTGAGGGATTACATATTGGTCCAATTGGAAGACGTCCTGCCATTTCACTACTTCTTGTATTATATGGATTATATGTATTAAACATTTCACTTGTTAAATCAGAATCCATTTCTTCATTAAAAGCATAATAAGTAGTAACATCACTTCCAAGGTTCATACCACTATTTAATCTATTATTAAAAACACTTATAATCATCTTTCTATCTTCAGTTTTAACACCCTCAAGTTCAGCCATACTAGCTAAAGTTAAAGCACTATGAACACTGCCTTGTTCCAATATTTCTCTATATGGTTCCAAATTATTAGCTTCTTCATCTAATAAAGTAGTTATTATCTCTTCACTAGTTAAATCAGTTAAAGCAAATTCATAAGTATCAGGAGCAAGATACCCTTCTAAAGGATAATATATCTCTTCATTTAGTATATCACTACTTAAAAACCAATAATTACTTATCAAACTACTAAGATACTCTCTATTATTAATAGTATTTATAAACTCTTCTTCTGTTATATTAGTAGACTCTGCTATTATTTTAGCATAATCTCTAACAGTTTCTCCCTCTTTAAAAGTTAATCTAATACTATCAGAATTATTACCTTTTTCTAATATTCTAACTATCTCATCTAAAGTCATACTTTTCTTTAAAAGATAAGTAGAAGCTTTAAGACTACTAATATTATTTAACTTAAGATATGCTTTAAAAAACATTTCATTTCTAATTAAGTTTTTATCACGTAAAGTCTTGGCAATATTATCTGTAGACATACCACTAGGAATAACTACCTCAATATCTGCATTACTACTATTATCAATTGGACTAGTATTATACTGATAAAATACAAACATTCCAATTAGAATTAAACCTATAACACCAAGTACTAAAGCTAATACACGTTTTTTATTCATACTGCCAACTCCCAAATTGTTTATTCTTCATTATTATTAGTTTGTTTTTGTACTTCCTCTTGAATAGTTTCAAGTATTTTCTCTATTACTTGCCATTCTTTATCTGTTTCAATAGGATCTAATCTAGTAGAATCAGTTCCTGGATAATAAACACTTGCATATACTTGAACATTACCTTTTTCATCTACACTATTATCTGTATAAGCAATATAACTTTTATTAGTCTCTTCGTTATCAAAAGTAAATAAAACATCATATACTGTTTCATTACCATATTCATCTTTTAATTTAAATTGATTTTTTCCATCCATATTAATTTCTCCTTTGATCTAAAAATGATTGTAATATAATTGTAGCAGCTACTTTATCTATTATTTTTTTACGTTTTTTTCTACTAGTATTACCTTCTATTAAGTAATACTCAGCACTTTTAGTAGTAAGTCTTTCATCTTCTAAATAGATAGGAATAGATATATTAGACTCTAAAAATTCTTTAAATTTAAGAGTCTCTTTAGCTCTATCACCTAAAGTATTATTCATATTCTTAGGTAACCCTAATACTAAAGCATCTATTTGTTCTTTGTTAATAATATTGATTAAGTCATCTAAACAAGAATTAGGATTATTATCATGATGTAAGACACTATAAGAAGTAGCAATTAAAGCAGTCTTATCACTAATAGCAAGACCAATAGTCTTAGTACCTAAATCAAGTCCTAAATAGCGCATTATTTACTTAAAAAACTAGTAAGTAGAACTTCTACTATTTTACTTCTATCTATAGTTTTTATCTTACTTCTTGCATCTTGATAACTTGAAATATAACCCAAATCACCACTAATTAGGTAACCAACAATTTGATTAGTAGGATTATAACCACGTTCTTTTAATGAATTATAAACCTCATACAAAGTCTTATGTACCTTAGCCTGATCATCAGTTACTATTTTGAACAATCTTGTTTTATCATTCATATTATCACCTCACTACAATTACTAAAAATAGTTTAGCATTTTTTTTAAGTAAGTTCAAGTATAAGAAAGATATTTAAAGTATATCTTCTTTATAATCCTAAATATTTACTTCTTAAATAAGCAGCTTGTTCACTAGATATCATATCTTCTACTTCAGCAGCATTTATATCACTTTGTAACTCACAATAATTACAGTCCCAGTCACTAGGAATATTTCCTTTCTCGATTTTCTCTAAAGTATCTTTCATCTTTTCAAGAGAATATCTTAATGGTTCTGGTAAATCTAGTTCTAAATAAGTTTTATCTAATGGTTTACCTGTTTTTTTATCTGTTTCTTTCATTTTAAGTCTCATTCCTTTCTCTACGTTCAAGGCACACATAGCCATGAACAATATAATTATTTTTCAGATTAACACCTTCTTTATAAATTAAGTATAACAAAAATAGATGGAATTTACCATCTATTCTGCAACACTTTCAAATTGTGAATTATATAGTTCGGCATAAAAACCATTTTTCTTAAGTAATTCATCATGTGTTCCTTGTTCTACTATATCTCCATCCTTCATTACTAATATAAGGTTAGCATTTTTAATAGTAGAAAGTCTATGGGCGATAACAAAACTTGTTCTTCCTTCCATTAAGTTATCCATCGCTTCTTGAATTAATTGTTCCATTCTGGTATCTACACTACTTGTCGCTTCATCCAAAATCAATATTTTTGGATCTTTAAGAATAACTCTTGCAATTGTTAATAATTGTTTTTGACCAGCAGAAACATTATCACTTTCTTCATTTAAAACCATATCATATCCTTCTGGCATTGTTCTAATAAAGTGATCAACATGGCTTGCAATCGCTGCATCATATACTGCTTCATCATTAGCATTCAAATTACCATAACGAATATTTTCTTTAATAGTATCACTATAAAGCCAAGTGTCTTGTAAAACCATACCAAAGAGACTTCTTAAATCATCACGTTTCATATCTTTTATATCAACTCCATCTATCTTAATAGAACCGGAAGTTACATCATAGAATCTCATTAATAGTTTTACAATAGTTGTCTTACCTGCTCCTGTAGGTCCAACAATAGCAATCTTCCCTCCTTTATGCATTTTAGCATTAAAATCATTAATAATAATTTTATTTTTGTTATAACCAAACTTAACATCTTCAAAAGTAACGGTATTACCCATCTTGTCTAAGTCATATGTTACTTTCTTAACTTCAGGAACTTCTTCTTTTTCTTCTAAGAATTCAAAGACACGCTCTGCAGATGCAACCATTGATTGAATCATATTACCTATTTGCGCGATTTGTGAAAGTGGATTCATAAAGTTTCTGATATATTGTGTAAATGATAAGATATCACCTACTTCTATTTTATTCTTTATAACTAAATATCCTCCTAAAATAGATATTAAGACATAACCAATATTACCTATAAAGTTCATAATTGGATGCATCATTCCTGAGAAGAATTGTGCTCTCCAAGCAGAGTTATATAATTTTTCATTAGTTTTATTAAAGTCTTCTATAGTCTTATCTTCACCATTAAATAGTTTAATAACAGTATGACCAGAATAAGCTTCTTCTATAGTACCATTTATATCACCTAAATACTTTTGTTGATTTAAAAAGTATTTTTGAGAGTGTTTCATAATAAAACTCATCATAAATAAAGCGATAGGTACTATTACTAGAGTTACTAAAGTCATTAGAGGACTTATTGTTAACATCATAACTACTACACCAATTAAAGTTGTAATAGAAGTTAATAAATGTGATATTGATTGATCTAAACTTTGAGATAAGGTATCAACATCATTCGTAACTCTTGATAATATTTCTCCTGTTGTTTTACTTTCAAAATATGAAAGTGGTAATTTATGCATTTTATGAGATATTTGTTCTCTTAAATTAAAGGTAACTTTTTGGTTTACACCACTCATAATAAAAGCTTGTAAATATTGGAAAATTGCACTGACTATATATAGAGATAATAAAGTTAAAAGAATAATTCCTACTTTAGAAAAATCAATTCCATTAGTAGTTCCCATTACTTTACCTAATAGTCCATTAAATATTTCTGTTGTTGCTTGTCCTGATATTTTAGGTCCAATTATTGAGAAAACAGCACTACTAATAGCGAAGATAACAACAAAGGCTAAACTTACTTTATATGTACCTAAATATTTAAGTAATTTCTTTAAAGTTCCTTTAAAGTCTTTAGCTTTACTTACTGCTCCCATTCCTCCTCTAGGCATTTTCTAACTCCTCCTTTGAAAGTTGAGACTCAGCAATCTCACGATAAACTGAACAACTTTTAATTAAGTCTTGATGAGTTCCAATACCAACTACTTTACCTTCATCAAGTACAACTATTTGATCTGCTTTTAGTATAGTATTAATACGTTGAGCGACGATAAAGATAGTTGAGTCTTTTGCATATTCATATAAAGCTTTACGAAGTTCAAAATCAGTCTTAAAGTCAAGGGCAGAGAAGCTGTCATCGAATATGTAAATTTCTGGATCTTTAGCGATTGCTCTTGCGATTGATAATCTTTGCTTTTGTCCTCCAGATACATTAGTACCTCCTTGACTAATACGACTTTTATATCCATCCTTTTTAGCTAAGATAAACTCTTCTGCTTGGGCAATACGTGCTGCTTCTATCATCTTCTCATCAGACATATCTTCATTACTATATTTAATATTAGATTCTATTGTTCCTGAGAATAACACTCCTTTTTGAGGAACATAACCAATCTTATCGTGTAAATCTTTCCCTCTTACATCTTTTACATTAATACCATCAACTAATATTTCTCCTTTAGTAACATCATAAAGTCTTGGTATTAAGTTAATAAGAGTACTTTTACCACTACCAGTAGAACCAATAAAAGCGGTTGTTGTTCCAGGTTTTGATGTAAATGTTACATCAGTAATAACATCTTCATCACTATCAGGATATCTAAAACTAACATTTTTAAATTCTACTAAACCTTTAATTCTCTTACTAAATGTTTTAGGTTTTTCTGGATCTTTAATAGATTCATCTTTCTCTAATACTTCCATAATACGGTTAGCAGAAACATTAGCACGTGGTAACATAATAGAAAACATTGATATCATTAAGAATGACATAATTATTTGCATTGAGTACTGAATAAATGCTAACATATCTCCAACTTGTAATAAGCCTTCATCTATTTTATGAGCACTAGTCCAAATAATTAGAACAACAATACCATTCATAATAAACATCATACCTGGCATCATAAAGTTCATTACTCTATTAACAAATAGGTTTGTTTTCTTTAAGTTAGTATTCGCTTTACTAAATCTTTCTTCTTCATATTTTTGATTAGAGAAAGCTCTAATTACGGGAATACCTGTAATAATTTCTCTTGTTACTTGGTTTAATTTATCTATTAGTTTTTGTACTTTCTTAAATTTAGGCATAGTAAGAGCAAATAAAGTAAATATTAATGTTAATACACAAACTATTCCTAACCAAATAATATAAGTCATTGATGGTGCTGTCTCAAGTACTTTTGAAACGGCACCGATTGCAACTATTGGAGCATAGATAAATAGTCTTAGAGTCATAATAATCATCATTTGTACTTGTTGAATATCATTAGTACTTCTAGTAATTAATGATGATATACCTATTTCTTTATACTCTGCTGTACCAAAGTTTAAGACTTTCTTAAATTCTTTCTTTCTAACACGTTTAGATAGACCAGAACCAACTCTAGCACCTAATAGTACTGTTAGAATTGTTGCAGTTACACTTATTAGAGAAAGTCCTAACATCTTAAGTCCTGTAATTATAATGTAATTAGTCTGAATAGCATCAGTATTAAGCCCTACTTCTATATATTCTTGTTTAATCGCTGCAACGGCACTTTGACTAATAATACTATCTGGCATTGCAGAAAATTGTTCATTAATAGATTTTCTCATATCATTAAGTTCATTACTAGGTAACATTTTAATGATATCTATTATAGCCATATCTTGCATAGACTCTGGCATATCTTTTTTAATTTCATTTTGAATGTTAACTGCTTCCTTCTCTTCACTAGTTAACATATAATCGACAAGGATAGCTTTTTCTAAGTCACTATTAGATTTTTCTTCATTTTTAATGACATAAACTGGCTCTTCACTTAAGATATCATAGTCATGTTCATCACTTTTTTCAGTAACTAACTCATAATTAGATAAAATCTCTTCTTTTTCTTTATCACTTACAAAAAGTAAAATCTCATCTAATTTAGATTTTCTAACTACTTTAGGATTAACTTCTTCTATACCACCTTGTTGTACTCCTACGTTAATAATATTAGAAGTATACTGGGGTATAGTTAAATCACAGTTCGCTTGAACTATTAGTAGTAAAATAATTAGAATAACTGATAAAATATTATCTTTTAAATATCTAAATATCTTTAACATAAATCATACTCCTCCTATTTCTTTTCTATACTGCATCCATATTTTAAGATATCAAGTTGTTCATAGTAGTCTTTAAGTATCTCTTCATCAAGACTATCCTTTTTTAACAACTTCATTAAAGTTACCATTAAAAGGTGCATATTAATGGCAAAAATTACTTCAATATGCTTTTTAGCATTATCATTAAGTAATTCTAAATTGATGTTAGGAATAAGTTCTCTAAGTAGTCTCTTATCACGAAAACCAAAGGTTTTCTTAGACTCTTCCATAATAGTGACATTTTCTAAAGATTTTTTAAAGAAATTAATATTATTTCTTTTAAAGGAATTATACTCTTCTTTAATATTATCTTGAAACATTTTAAAAAGATCTCCTTTATTTTTTATTAAATCATTTTTCATATTATTAATAAGTATTTCTAAATGTTGTTCTAAAAGATAAAAATATAAGTCTTTTTTATCAACAAAATACATATAGAAACTTCCTCTAGAGATACCAGCTTCTTTAATAATTCTATTAATAGAGGCATCATTAAAGTTATATAAAGAGAATTCTTTAAAGCTAGCATCTATTAGTTTTTTCTTCTTTTCATCATTTAATCTAAGAAATGTATCACTAGGCATATGCTTCCCTCCTAACAGTCACTATATCATTATATGTGACAAGTTGTCATATGTCAACAAAAAAGTTTAAAAAAAAAAGTTTAAATAAATTTCCACTAGCATAGCTAGTGGTTTTTCTTTTTCGCCTAAAAGGCTATACTACTGGCACTCACTAAAGTGTCTAACACAACTGCCAAAAGCATTCATTACTTGCTACCCTTTAAAAGGGTCAAAATCTTCAAGTGTCATCTGTCCACTTAATTGATCTTCTTTTAGTTGGTTTGCTATATATTCTTTTATTTTTCTTGTATTTTTTCCTACAGTATCAACATAATATCCTCTACACCAAAACTCTCTATTTCTATATTGATACCTTGCGCTTGCCCACCTACTATATATCATCAAACTACTTTTACCTTTCAGAAATCCCATGAATGATGACACACTATATTTAGGTGGAATTTCTAGTAACATATGTATATGATCTGGACAAACTTTCGCTTCTATTATTGTTACTCCTTTCCATTCACACAATTGTCTTAATATTTGCCCTATTTCTAACCTTTTACTTGCGTAAAAGACTTTCCGTCTATACTTTGGTGCAAATACTATATGATATTTACAATTCCACGTTGTATGTGCTAAACTCTTTATATCATTTATTTTGATTTCTTTCATTATAAATGTCCTCCTTCTAATATTATGGTTGCTTCTTGGCAGTCGCAACTCATATTATATTAGAAGGAGTTTTTATTTTCAACTCATCGCTAAAGCTTTATTGAACCCCTAGACTATCTAGGGGTTTTCCCTAACAATAAAAGTAGGTAAAACTACCTACTCATATAATTTATTTTCTTAAATACTTTAGAACTTTTTCCAATATTATCAATCACTCTATCATTCATTTCCCTAATTATATAATAAGGTGTATTTATATTACTATCTAAAAATTGATGGTAAGTATGAACAATTTTATATTGAGTTAAAACGATAACAATGTTTTCATCAGTTAAATTACTAAGAGTCTTTTCTATTTCTTTATTTATAATTGTATAACTTGATTGTAATGTTTGATACCAATTATCATTAAGTTTTAAATTAGTAACTTTATGAACAAGTTCTTTTCTTCTTTCTTTTACAGTATTATTTACTAATTCTATTACTCTAACAGCATCTATACAAGGAATAGTTTCACATCTATCAAAATAATTATCTATTAAGTTAATCTCTTCAATTAAAGTATTCTTATCCATTATTTACTATCCCCCCTTTGAAAGTTCTTATATTATATACAATTTTCTAAAAAAATACAATAAAAAAGGTCCAAAGAAACGTTTTGGATCTACGATAAAACCTATACTTATGTACAGGTGGGTGTATATAGTCAGCTCTTAGGATCCCTAACCAATGGAAAGGTCTTCAACACGAACGTGACAATCATCAATACTCCCTTATCGTCTCTTTAGTCGGTTTTATACTGAGTCATCCGCATCGATTTCTTTAGACAATTATAGTATAGCATATATTTTTAAAATTATTCAATACTTTCTAATTCTTTTATAAAATTTTCAATTAAATGAGACATAGTAGCACATCCCATAAAGGCAACTACACCATTTTTATCTTTTAAGATGTTCTTTACACTATCATCGTCAACAATCTCACTATTAGGAATAAGTTCTATGATATCTTCTGACTTTATTTCAGGATAGTCAAAAGGATTTTCTCTATCACATTTAATTGGTGTTAAGTAAACTTTATCGGCAGTACTTAAAGCATCGGCAAATTCGTTTTTAAAACGTGATGTTCTAGAATAAGTATTAGGACGGAAAACAACTGTTAATTTTTTATCAGGATATTTTTGTCTTATCGCTTCAAGAGTAACTTTAACTTCTGTTGGATGATGAGCATAATCATCTACTATGATTGTATTACCTACTATAGTTTCGGCAAAACGACGGTTAGCATTTTTAAAGCTTGGTAATAATTCTTTTATTTTTTCTTTACTAACACCTTCATTTAAAGCACAAATTATTGATGCTACTGTATTCATAACCATATATTTTCCATATAAAGGAACAGTAAAGGTATCAATTAACTCATCTTTTTTATATAAAGTAAAAGTTGAACCAGTAGTCTCTAATTTAATATCTTTAATAATATAATCATTAGATTCATCTTCACCATAGAATATTACTTTATTATTAAAATTAATCTTTCTGATATTTTTATCATCACCATTTGCAATAATTGTTTCAGCTTTATTAGCAAACTCTTCAAAAGTTTTAATAGTATCTTCTATAGTATTATAAATTTCTGTATGTTCAAGTTCGATACAAGTAATGATGGCAGTTTTAGGATAATAAGCAAGGAAATGACGATTAAATTCATCTGATTCTATTACTAATAATTTATTTTTCATATCAATATGACCTGTTCCATCTCCTATAAAGTAATTACAGCCTATAGTATCAGTAAATAAATGTTTTAAAAGAGATGTTGTTGTTGTTTTACCGTGAGTACCACTAACAGAAATAGTATTAAATTCTTTAGTAATACTACCAACTACTTCATTATATGGTTTAAATGTAAGTCCTAGTTCTTTTATTCTTTTAATCTCAGGATGATCATCACTAAAAGCACGAGATGCAGTTACAATAGTATCTTTATCTATAGAATGATTACTATCATAGAAAATTTTTATACCTCGTTCATCTAGTCCTTTCTGTGTAAATTTATAATCCTTGGCATCATCATAACCAGTTACCTCATTACCCATATCATATAACATTTGAGCAAGAGTACTCATTCCACTTCCTTTAATTCCAATACAATAATATTTCATAAAAAATCCTTCTTTCTTTAATTATTATAACTTATGTTAAATATATTTTCAAATATAC
>CALVJE010000030.1 GCA_944331725.1 uncultured Bacilli bacterium
TAAGTGTACTGTATAGAAGATATGTTTGTCAATACATTTTTTCGATTTTCAAGTATAACTTTCCTATTATATAAAAAGAAAAAAGCTATAAAATTATATTGTAATTATACAGCTTACATCTTACATCTTTAAAATTAATTTTGCATATCAATATCTACTTGTTCTAAAAGACTTTTATATTTCTCTAATTTCTCATCTAATCTATTTTGGCACTTTTTAAATACTGTTACTAAATCTTCACTATCGCCTGTTTTCTGGGCTTTATATAGGGCTTCTCTATATTCATCATCATACTTATCATCTATAGCAATTAGGTCAATATTCCATTCTAAACATTGTTTTAGAATAATAAATCTACCTATTCTACCATTACCATCTTGAAAAGGGTGAATTTTTTCAAATTTATAATGAAAATCTGCTATGTCTTTTAAGGTAACTGTTTCTAATTCATTATAGTCAGATAATAAATTAAACATTAAGTTATCAACTTCAACTGGTAAAGCTAATTTTAAATCTACTCCTCTTAATTTGTTTTCATATTTTTTCCACATACCAATATTATGTATCTCATCATCAACTGTTCCTTTTTTTAGTATCTTATGCCAATTAAATAACATATATTTATCTAATAATTCGCTACTATCATTGATTACTTGGTCAAAGACTTCTAAAGAGTTTTTTGTTTCAATTATATCGTCTAGAGAGTGGCTTCCTTCAACTTTCTTTTCAGTTAAAAGCTTTTCTAATTCATCTTTAGAAAAAGTACTTCCCTCTAAATGATTAGAGTGGTATAAAAAATCTATTTTAAATTCTTTATATAGTGAGTTAGTAATTTTTGATAAATATTTCATCTTTATACTATTAATTTTCATAACATCACCTACTCATTTGTTGTTTTAATTATACTATTAATTATTTTTAAATGAACGCAAAATAAAAAGACTACTACTGCTCGTCTTAATAATATTATTACTGCCTAATTGCATCTTGATGAAATTCAAGACGAAGTTTATCTGCGACTGTGACAATAAATTCTGAATTAGTTGGTTTTGCTTTATCAATATCAACACTATGTCCAAAAATATCTTCCATTAACTGCCAATTACCTCTATTCCAACTTACTTCAATAGCGTGTCTTATAGCACGTTCAACACGAGATACTGTTGTATCAAATTTCTCTGCTATATCTGGATATAGTTCTTTAGTAATCCCGCCTATTACCTCAGGATGTTCATAAAGAACTGTTATACCTTCTCTTATATATTGATATCCTTTAATATGAGATGGTACACCTAATTCGTGAAGAATCTTTGTTATTGATACTTGTAAGTTATTATATTTCATATCAATAGTTTTCTTATCATAATCGTTCTTACTACTACACTCTAATATTCTTTTTTCTAGTTCTGTTAATTCAAAAGGTTTCAAGATGAAGTAACTAATACCTAATTCACTAGCTTCTCTTATAACTTCTTGAGTATTAAATGAAGTTAAGACAATTACTTTTTTATCTAGTTTCTTTGCTTTCATATCTTTTAGTACACTCATACCATCTTTATTTGGCATAATAAGATCAAGAACAATTACATCATATTCATCCTGATCATTTTCTATTAGATTTAATCCTTCTATTCCATCATTTGCAGTTAAAGTTACTTCTATTTCTTTATTATCTTTAAAGTACTCCTTCACCATTTTAACTAGTTCAATATTATCATCAATCATTAATACGTTGGTCTTTTTCATTTTCTCTCCTTCCATATACTACCACGCATTTTAATTATATAACAGAAAGATAAATTGTTAAAGAGTAAAAAAAGAAAGATTTTGTCGAAAAGAAAAAGTTTTAATCTTTAATAGTTAAAACTTTTACATATCCATTTCTTTCTTATTCGTTATAATCTAGCCTATTGTAACTTATCAAGAAACTCTTGTAAAGAAGGAAGCTTTAAAGATATTCCTCCTAATAGAAAGCCATCTATATCTTTAACTTGTTTTAATTCTTCAATATTATTTTCATTAGCACTACCACCGTATAATACTTTCTTTTGATATGTTTCTTTTAACATAGTAGTTACTTTTTCAATATCTTCATTTGTTGGAACAATACCTGTACCTATTGCAAATACAGGTTCATAGGCAATGATAAATTCTTTAGACTTATCTATATCACTTAGTAGATAGTCCATATCTTTTTTTATTTTATCAACATATTTACCACTTTTATGTTCTTGTAGAGTATCTCCTATGCAGATAATTGGTATTAAATCATTAGAGAAGGCTTGTTCTAACTTTTGCTTACTTATCTCTAGATTTTCATTCATCTTAGTTGTTCTTTCACTATGATTAATTAATGTGTATGTAGCTCCTAATGATTTAATGGCTTTAGCAGTAACTTCTCCTGTATATGCTCCCATTGTTTTACTACTTACATCTTCTGAAGCATATGTCATATTATTTGGCATTAATGGTAAATAACAAACACTTGGTATTAAAATCATTTCATTGTTATAAGTATTTAAATTCTTATAATCTTCTAAATACTTTACTATTTCATCTTTAGTAAAATTACTCTTGTGATTTAAGGCTACTATCATTTTTCTTTCCCTCTTTCCATTTGTTTTTTAGTTTTTCCACAAGTCTTGTTGATAACGGTTGTTTCTTATTATGTTTTTTAATTGCAACTTTATAGACTTCTAAGATAGAGTCACCAAAACTAGATAAAGAATATTTTTTAATAGAGGATTGGGCTTTATCTGTTAAGTTTTCTAGTTCTAATTTATTAGTAGATAACTCTTCTACTATTTCTAAGCATTCTTTTTCATCTTTAAAGATACGGCCATTAAAGTTATCTACAACTGCACTCTTAAAGGCATCATCATCAATACAGATTACTGGTAAGGATGCTGCTAAGGCTTCTATTACTGTTAACCCTTGAGTTTCTGTAGTTGAGGCAGTTATAAAAGCATTTGCTAAATGATAATAACTAGGCATATCTTTCCAAGATACTTTTCCTGTGAATATTATTCTATCTTGAAGATTTCTTTTCTTTACATCATCTCTATATTTCTCTTCATCAGGACCATAACCGACTATTAATAGTTTTACATTTTTATTATTACATTTGTCTATTACATCTAAAAGAAAAAGAACATTTTTCTCTTGAGCAAGACGTCCTACAAATAATAAGACAAAATCTTTTTTCTTAAAACCTAAATAATGTTTTAGTTTCGCTACTTTTAATTTATCGCTATTTTCTTTATAAAATCTTCTAGCATCTAAACCTGTAGGAACTATATATATATCTTTATCATAATGATATTCATCTCTAAATAAGTGATATGTCTTTACAGTTGGAACAATAAAAGCATCTGCTGTGTTATCACAATAAAATTTACTTATGTATTCGACGGCTTTTTTACATCCTAAGTCAAAGTATTTAATATTTCTTGAAACATACCAAGTATAGTCTTTATACATTGTATGATAAGTATGAACTAAGGGAATATTATATTGTTTGGCAAATAGTCTTGCGAATATTCCCATACTAAGTTCTGTATGTGAATGAATTATTTCTAAATTCCAAGATTTTATCCTGTCAATTACTTTTAAAGGATAGATACTCGACATTCTATAATCATATATTCCTAAAGGGATACCAGGAATTCTTAATATTCTTTCTTTTTCATCATAATCATAGGTCTTACTATCTTGCCCTACGGTAACTATATAGACAGTATGACCTTTTTGTTCAAGGGCTTTCTTTAGAGTTTCAACACTAGTTACAACTCCATTAACTGAAGGTACATAAGCATCTGTAAATAGACCTATTCTCATAATTTCTCCTCCTTTAGTAATATTTTATTTTTCAGGGATATTTTTTAACCCTGGTAATTCTTTTCCTTCTAGATATTCTAGAGTAGCACCACCACCAGTTGAGATATGATATAGTTTATCTGTAACGTTACAAGATGTAGCGGCTGCAACGATATCTCCACCACCAAGGACTGTTTTAGCATCAGTTTCTGTTAAGTAAGTTAATACATCATTTGTACCTTTAACATAATTCTTAAATTCATAAACTCCTAGTGGTCCATTCCACATAATGGTTTTAGCATTTGATAAGTTATTTTTAAAGATATTTACTGTATTAGGACCAATATCTAAGCCCATATCATTATCAGTTAGTTCTGTTATATCTTTAACAGTTCCTTCAGTATCCTCATATTTATCATTACAAACTACATCTACTGGTAATATTATTTTATCTTCATTTTCTTTTAATATTTTTTTACAGAAGTCAAGGGACTCTTCATCTAATAGAGAATTACCAATATTATATCCTTCTGCTTTTAAGAAAGTAAAAGCCATACCTCCGCCGATTAGGATCTTATCACATTTAGGAAGTAAATTTTCAATTAGACCGATCTTATCACTTACTTTAGCACCTCCTAATATTATCATAAATGGTCTATCAGGATTAAAAAGATAAGATAAGGCGTTTAATTCTTTTTCTACAAGCAGTCCTACACAACTTGGTATGTAAGTACTTATACCTACATTTGAAGCGTGAGCACGATGTAGAGTACCAAAAGCATCATTAACAAAGATATCTCCTAAACTTGACCAATATTTAGCAAGTTCCATATCACAACCACTTTCTTTTTTACCATCTAAATCTTCATAACGAGTATTTTGCATTAAGATAATATCGCCATCTTTCATATTAGAAGTAGCATTTTCTAACTCTTCACCTCTTGTAGAGTCTATAAAAGTTACATTTTTATCTAATAGTTCACTTAGTCTTGTTGCAACAACACTTAGATTGTTTTTAACTTTATCTTCTTCTGTTTTTACACGTCCTAAGTGCGACATTAATATTAGTTTAGCATTATGTTCTAAGCAGTATTTAATAGTAGGTAAACTTTTTACTATTCTTGTATCGTCTTTAATTCTCCCTTCTTTTATAGGTACATTAAAATCACATCTAATTATTACTTTTTTATTATCAATATTTAAATCTTTAACAGTTTTTTTCATATATATAATCCTCCTAATAATATTGTAGTCTTTTTCTTATATTTTTTCAATATTCCTCTTAGATTATAACAACTTTGTAAGAAAAAAGAAAAAGAGTTTGTCTCTTATTTTAAAACTTTTTGATGAGATACTCCTTCTTCCTTTATTAAATTTTGATATATGGCTTTTTTTCCCTCGTATTCCCATATCTCTAATTGCTTATCTAATCTATCTTTATTACTTTCTAAATATGTCCTAAATTCTTCATCATATTCTTTTGTTATTTTGTAAAAATCTATTGTGTCTTCTTTTATTTTTCTTTCTATGAATGCTGGAGGTAATTCTTCTTCTACTTTTGTTTCTGAATCAACAACAGGAATTTTTTTACCAGTTAATATCTCATAAGCTGCTTCTGGATGACTCTTATTATACTTAACATATATTTCATAGTTCACCATAAATGATGAATGTTCTATTCGACGACTAGAATTTGTATTAAAGGCTGTTATTTCTCCACTTATTGATACTCTCTTTAAAGCTGCCTTATAAATTTTAGGAACTTCCTCTTCTTTAAGCTCTAGGTCTTTAGATGATGAAGTTATTGCATTATCATCTAAAGACTCTTTTTTTAAACCTATTAGTTTCATAATTTTTTTTAGTAAATTTATATATATATTAAGAATTTTATTTTCATTTATAGATATTGTTTGATTGTTTTGACAATTTAATTCTTTACTACTTACAACATCTTCATTATCAAGTGCTTCTTGGTTGTTTTTATTATTTATTTTTTTTCTTCTTAATTGTTCCAGTCTTTCATCTAATGGAATAAAGTTTTTATTATCTTTTTCTACTATTTTCTCTATTAAATATCCATCAAAATATTTATTTGTTTTGTTTATACTATATTTATGTAAATCAATATCTAAATATTTACAAACGTGTTCATAAATTGGTAGTGCTTTTATTATTATTCCATTATATGGCCTTATAATATATAACATATTAGTAGTAAATTTTTGACTATATTCTACTTTTATTATTTTGTATGTTAGTTCTGCTAAAGGCATAATACAATCTTTTTTTATAACACTTGAAAAATATGGTATTATTCTTTGAATATAGTCTTCTAATTTTTTGGTATCTATATCATAATTTAAATTTTCATTTCCCTCTTCTAATAATAGGTTTAAATTTTCATCTTTTTCTTTATCAATATGTAGATTATTTTTAGCTTCTTCAAATATTTTTACCATACTTTCATATCTTTTTTCTAATTGTTCAGCAAGACCTGGTTTAAAGGCATAGCCACATACTGTTCTATCAAAATCTCTTTCTAATTTTAAATTACCTTCAATACCTTTAACTTTTCCTATTATTACTTTATAATATTCACAATTATAACCTTGTTGCTCTAGCTCTAATATTTTCTTTGTCATTTTTTCTATTATTTCAAAACATCTAGCTTTTTCTTTTGTATTTACTGTCATCATCTTTAAGAACACCTCTTTTACATTTTTTATTATAATATACTTTTAAAAAATGTAAAGAAAAAGATATGTTTTTCCATATCTCATATCTTTTATAGATTTGCAACGTATTTCGCTACTCTAACATACTGTGCAGTATAACTCATTTCATTATCATACCAAGCGACTACTTTAACTAATTGTTCTCCATCTACTTCACTAATTGATGTAAGTAGACTATCAACTAGACTACCATAGTGCATTCCTATTGTATCACTTGATACGATTGGATCAGTTGTGTAACCTAGAGTTTCATTAGTATTGTTTTTTAAAGATTCATTAATTTCTTCAACTGTAGTATTTTTATTAAGTTTTAATACTAAGTCAACAACTGAACCTGTAGTTACAGGAACTCTCATGGCTGCTCCTTCCATTTTTCCTTCAAGGTTAGGTAATACTTTACCGATAGCAGAAGCTGCACCAGTTGATGCTGGAACGATATTAGCAGCACTTGCTCTACCACGACGTGCTTTTATTCCTTTTTTATGAGCAACGTCTAGTGTAGCTTGGTCATTTGTATAAGCGTGAACTGTTGTCATATATCCTTGTTTAATACCAAAGTTATCATCTAATACTTTTAGAACAGGTGCTAGACAATTGGTAGTACAACTAGCTGCGGAAATTATTTTTTCGCTTCCATCTAAAATGTCGTGATTAACATTATAGACAATAGTCTTAACATCTCCTTTAGCAGGAGCTGATATTATTACTTTTTTAGCACCAGCATTAATATGAGCCATTGCTTTCTCATCACTTGTAAATTTACCAGTACATTCTAAAACAATATCAATATCTAAATCTTTCCAAGGTAATAGATTAGGATCTGTTTCTGCATATACTTTAATCTTTCTATCACCTACTACAATATTATCACCTTCAAAAGATATTTCATCTGTCTTATATCTTCTATGTGAAGTATCATATTTAAGTAAATAAGCAAGTTGTTCTGCATCTGTTAAATCATTAATAGCTACTACTTCCATTTCTGGATCCTCATCTAGTAATCTAAATGCTAATCTTCCTATTCTTCCAAACCCATTAATTGCAACTTTTTTCATTAATTATCCTCCTCATTATCATTATTAGGCGAGACAAATATATCTCCCTCTTTTTTTAAAACTGGTTCATCTGAGCCTTTTTCAACACCATTATCATATGCTAATATCATAATAGCAATTAAAATTATAATGAAAATTCCTATAAATATTAGCATTGTACTCATTCCAAAGCCTCTGTTATTTAGTTTAACCACCTTATCACCTTCTTATTAAATTATTTCAATAGCAGCAAATTTATTTATTATTTCTTGATAGACTTGATACCAAGAATATACTCTAATTACATTTCTTCCAGTACATTTTTGATTATATGGAGCATCAAAAACCATTACAGGAATTATTTTTGAAATGTCATTTACATTACTTTCTTTATCTTCTATCATTAAATCAAGACCTATACTTAGACATTTTTCTCTTTTATTATCAGTATTAATAATCAATTCGTCATATTCAATATTATATTTATTTAACCAAGATTTTACATAGTAGTCAATCATACCACTATATTGATTGGTTAAGAATTGATTGTCTCGTGCTGATAGAATTACTATTTTATGTCCTGCTTTTCTTAATTTATGAATTACTTCACTAGCATATGGACGTGGTGGTATGGCAATTAAAAGATCAAAGATATATTGACGCCAAAATTCTTTGTTTTCATCGCTTGTTAAAAAAAATTGTTCTTCCATATAATAACCTTCTGGATTAAAACCACGGTTTATGTTATTTTCTAAACAGAATTTCGAACCACAAGCGAAATGCCACTCTGCTACATCATTTAATACGCCATCTAAATCTACACCTATACGCATTCTAACCAATCCCTTCTTTTATTATTGTAACAAAGGTTATAAAAAAAAGAAAGAGATGGATATAAATTTGACATTAAAAAGGCAAATTAAGACGTAATTTGAATTTCCATAATGGCATATCATTAGAGATATTTAATCTAGGTATTTTATAATTATTATCAAAATAATACATTTTTCTATGATTTTTTGAAGGTCCAAAAGTAAAGGCTAATTTATATTCTTCTTCTTTTAAAACTTCTATAATATTTTCATTATAAGCCCCATATGGATAGGCATAAAACTTACTTGGAATTATTTTATTCATCTTCTTGAAATCTTCTTTTAATTTCTTTTTATCTTGATTTATTGAACCTTCATTATGTAGAGAGTAAGAGTGTGAAGCAATTTCTATATTTTTATATTCTTTTTTTATCTTTTTTATTGTATCTTTAGTCATATAAGGAGAGTTTTCTTTGTTAATATTTTCACCAATATAAAATACAACTGCATTCATATCATATTTTTTTAGTAGAGGGAAAGCTAGATCATAATTTGATTGATAACCATCATCTATAGTTATTAAAACACTTTTTAAAGGTAAAATTCTTTTTCCTTGTTTATACTCATAAAGTTCATTTAAAGTAAGAGTATGATAATTATGTTCTTTTAAATATTTTAACTGTTCTTCAAATTTATCAATATTAATTATTAAATTATCGTGTGGGTCTTTTTCAGTTGTAAATCCGTGATAGCCTAATACTGCTACAGGTTTATATCTTAAATATATTAATAAACAAATACTTATTATTATAATTATGACAATTATTATTATTTTTTTCTTTTTCACAATTTCTCTCCATTAACCTCATCTTGATTTAAGTCTATATTAAATCTGTTACTAAGTCAACAAAAAAAAGAATAGGATTAACCTATTCCATAAATTCGTCTTCTAGTTTTTCTAATGGTTCTTCATCAGCGAATTCATCTTCTAAAGTATATTCTATATCACGATATTTTTTAAGTCCTGTTCCTGCTGGTATTAGTTTACCAATTAGAACATTTTCTTTTAGACCTTCTAGATGGTCAATTTTACCGTGAATTGAGGCATCTGTTAAGATTCTTGTTGTTTCTTGGAATGATGCTGCTGATAAGAATGAATCTGTTTCAAGAGAGGCTTTAGTAATACCTAGTAATACTGGACGACCTGTCGCAGGACGTTTACCACTAATGATTACTTCTTTATTACCTTCTGTGAATTCTCTAAAGTTAACTAGAGATCCTGGTAAGAATTTAGTGTCTCCTCCTTCAACGATTCTAATCTTAGAAATCATACGACGAGCGATAATTTCGATATGTTTATCAGCGATATCAACACCTTGAGAACGATAAGTATTTTGTACTTCTTTTAAGATGTATTCTTGAGTTGTAATTGGATCTGTTACATCTAATAATTCTTTTGGTGAGATAGCTCCTTCTGTTAATTTATCTCCACAGCTTACAGTATCACCTTTTTCTACACAAAGTTTAGCACCATAGTTTGTAACGTGTTCTTTAGTTTCAACTTTGTTTGTAATACTGATTTTATATTTACCGTGATCTTCAGCAATTTTAGTAACTTTACCATCGATTTCAGCGATAGTTGCTTTACCTTTAGGGTTACGTGCTTCGAATAATTCTTGAACACGTGGAAGACCTTGAGTAATATCTTCACCACCGGCAACTCCACCTGTATGGAAAGTACGCATTGTAAGTTGGGTACCAGGTTCACCAATTGATTGTGCAGCCATAACACCTACAGCTTCACCAATTTCAACGACATTACCTGTTGCAAGGTTTCTACCGTAACATTTACGACATACACCTTTTTCTGTATTACAAGTTAGAATTGATCTGATTTCAACTTCTTTAATACCTGCTGCAACTATTTTATCTGCTAGAGATTCTGTAATATATTCATCTTTATCAACGATAACTTCTTTTGTTTCAGGATTAATTACTTTCTTGCTAGCAAATCTACCAACAATACGGTCATATAGACTTTCAATAAC
>CALVJE010000031.1 GCA_944331725.1 uncultured Bacilli bacterium
AATAGTGCTTAACACACTATATTTTCATGATGTTTTACAATTTTCTCAAATTAAGCTGTGAATAGTAACAAAAAACACTTGCTATTTTGCTAAATTTATGCTAAAATTTTACTCGTATTATGGTTAGGGATTCCTAACTATTATTATTAATTTTGAGGTGATTACAATGGGAAACAAAAAAACAGTTTATTTAACAGAAGAAGGACTTAATGATTTAAAAAATGAATTAAGTGAATTAATAAATGAAAAAAGACCTGCTAATATCCAGGCAATTAAAGAAGCTCGTAGTTTAGGAGATTTATCTGAAAATGCTGACTATGATGCTGCTAAAAATGAACAAGCACAAATTGAAGGTAGAATTAAAACAATTGAAAAGATGCTTGAAAATGTAGAAATTATTAAAGATATTCCAAAAGATGTAGTTGGTCTTGGAAGTACAGTTTCTATTAAATATGTAGATGATGAAGATGATACAGATGAATATAAAATCGTAGGAAGTCAAGAAGCAGATCCTTTTGAAGGAAGAATTTCTAATGAAAGTCCTATCGCTAAAGCCCTACTTAATCATAAAGTAGGGGATGTTATTACAGTAGAAAGTCCTAATGGAAGTTATGAAGTTGAAATAACTGAAATAAAATAAGTCCATAGGACTTTTTAAATAAAAAAATAAGACTTGTGTCTTATCTTCTATAGAAATAATATGGTGGATATACTTGATAAACAGGAATAGGATACATTGGATAAAAATTAGGTCTATTATTACTTCCTATACCATATCCAATAACTCCTCCTATTATTAAAGGGATAAATCCATTTCTATTATTATGATAGATTGGTCTATTATACAAAGGTTATCTCCTCCTTTATGGTAGTCTATGTAAATTTTTACTTTTGATAAGTTTTTTGGCCTAAAAAAATTAAACTTCTGTTTTCAAATTTTTAAGTTTGTGTTACAATTAAGTTAAGTTAGAGGTGATGTTGATGAAAAGTAAGAAAAAGCAGAAAAAAAATTATATTATTTTAGGATTTATATATGTTGCAGTTATTGTTTTAGTTTTATATCTTGCTAGTTGGTATAATACTTATGAAGAATATAAAGAAGAAATACCAGTACTACAAAATATTGTTTCAGAGATAAATCCAAATGAAGTAGAGCATTACTTAATGGAGAACCCATCACCAATTCTATATTTGTGTAGTGCAAGTGATAGAGAATGTAGGGAGTTTGAAGAAAGTATAAAATCTTACTTAGAAGAAAATTATTTCCAAGATTTAACTTATGTAAATTTAGAAGATATAGATGATAAAACAACTTATTTAACAGAACTATTAGATAAATACGATGGTAGTAATTTTACTATTAGTAGAGTTCCTTGCTTAATTAAATTTACAGACGGAAAAGTAATAGCGATAGAAGATGGACTTAATGGTGCATTATTAACTAAAGATGAAGCATTTAATTTTATTGATGCTAATAGTTATTTAGGTGAATAATGAATCATATTGTTTTATATGAACCAGAAATTCCTCAAAATACGGGGAATATTATGAGAACTTGTGTTGCAACTAATACAAAGTTACATTTGATTAAACCATTAGGTTTTTCTTTAGATGAATCACATTTAAAAAGAAGTGCTGTTAATTACATAGAATATCTTGACTATACGGTATATGAAAATTGGGATGATTTTACCTCAAAAAATAAGGGAATTTATTACTATTTAACTAGATATGGTAAAATTCCTCATACTAGTTTTGATTATAGTAATAAAGATAATTTAGATTTATATTTTATCTTTGGTAAAGAATCTACGGGTATTCCTAAAGAAATACTAAAAAATGATTTATCTCATTGCCTTAGAATACCAATGACATCTAATGTTAGAGCTTTAAATGTTTCTAATAGTGTAGCGATAGTTATATATGAGGCTCTAAGACAACAAAATTTTAATGATTTATTAAGAGAAGAACCATTAGATGAATCACATAAAGGACCTGATTATTTGGAGCGATAATTTGACAAGCTCCTTTTTTCGTGCTAATATTCTTATTACGCAGTAGGAAAGGAGAAATCATTGATTAAAAGTTTTAAATGCAACAATACCCATCAAATACTAGCGGCCGCTAGATGTGGAAAGGTTGTATTAGCAGAAACAGAAGCTATTTATTATCAAGATGTTGATGAAATATTACCACCATTAGCACCAAAGAAAGATCCTGATGAAATAATCAGGAAGAAATTAATCAAATATTATGGTGAACCTAATCAAGAATTTTATAGCAAGAAAAAGAGCCTTTAAGTAAGGCTCTTCTTCTAAAAAAACTAGTTTACTTACTTTTAGTGATAGATATTATAGTAATTATAAAATCCTTTGCTTACTTTTATAGAACATATACTAAAGAATCTGTTTGCATCTAAAAACATAATAGATATACAATTCTATGATATTGGAATGAATAATTTTAAAGACTTTAATAAAAGATATGAGTTACTTAGAAATAGATAAAATTTCTACAGAAAATACAAAAAGATTATTTAAAAAAACGAAGTAATATCTTATTAGCAATATGAGGGGGTAAAGAAAATGGATTATTTAAGGATAATACATTATATTGAGGATGACACTATTATACTTGATAGTGATTTTTATTATCATGCTTTTGAGTATAATCAAAAAGAATTTATTAGTATGATAACAGAAGGAATAAAAGCTCCTATATTATTAGGGAAAAGAGGTGATGGGAATAACGGAAAGTTTTATGTTTCTTTATCAAAAAATACAAATTGTTTAAACTCTATATATAATAAATTAAGTAACAAGCCAATGTTTATGATAAATAATAAAATGTTAACAGTAAAAGCAAGAAACTTTAAAATATATGGTAAGTATCCTCTATTTCTTATGCAATCTCCATTACCTTTTAGAGATTGTGAATATGATGATGAATATCAAAGATTTTTAAGGGTTTCCTCAAAAGATATTTTAGCAATACAATATAATATATATAGTAATTTTCAGAAATATAATGATAAAAATAATGATTATATAAAATGCCAATTATTAACTTTAAAACAAATGATAGAAGATTTAAAATCACAAAAAATATATTTACCTATCGTAGATGCATCTACTTCTACTAAAATTAATACAGAAAAGATTTTATCTTTAAAATTATAAAAGACTTATAATTCGTATCATTACTAAATACAGTATCAAAAAAAGAGCCTTTAAGACTCTTTTATTTTAACTATTAAATTATTAAGCTGCTTTTTTATCTTGTTTTCTTAGACTTCTTATCTCTCTAGCACTCATTCTAATTCTTGTACCATCTTCAAGTCTAATAACTTGTAAATTAGGTTTTTGTTGTCTTTTAGTAGCATTTAAAGCGTGAGATCTACTATTTCCAGTTAAAGGTTTTTTGCTTGTTACTTTTATTGCCATAAATATACCTCCTTCGTTAATCATTTCGCTTTATAACTTTATCATATTTATTAAAGAAAGTCAAATATATTAGTTAAAATTATTGACTATTCGTACATTAGTATGCTATAAAATAAATATATATTATGTTAAAATAATTTTGAAGGAGCCTGATTCTATGTATAATTTGCTTTATGTTAAAAGTTATTACTCTCTTCTTTCTAGTCTTTTATCTATAGATGATATAATTAATTATAATTTAGCAATGAAAAAAGATAATGCCATAATCTGTGATAATAATATGTATGGAGTAATGGAATTTATTAAAAAATGTGAATCTAATAATTTAAAACCAGTTATTGGTCTTGAAGTTACGTTAAATAATTATAAAATATTAATTTATGCTAGAAATTATAATGGTTATTTAAATATGATTAAGATATGTACTTATCAAAATGATGGTAGTCTTAATATTGATAATTTATTAGAACATAAAGATGATTTATACTTTTTAATACCATTTTCATCAAAAGAGTTTTATAGAGAATATAAAAATGATATTAAATACATATATCTTGGCTTTAGTAATAAATTAGAAGAAGGGGAAGCTTTAGTTATTACTAAAGATATTGTTTATTTAAAACCTTCTTTATATAAAGAAAAAAAAGATAGTGATTATTTAAAATATTTATATTTAATTAATGATGGTAAAACTATTAATGATAATATTACTTATGATATAGATAATAAAGAATTAAATACAAATGATATAATTAATACTTATGATAATATAGGACTAATAAATACTATAAAGATAGTTAATGACTGTAATTTAGAACTACCTCAAAGAGAATTATTACTTCCTTTATATGATTGCCCTAATAATCTATCTAGTTTTGAATATTTAACCGCTTTATCTAAAACAGGACTTAATAAAAGATTAAATGGTAATATATCTAACATATATAAAGATAGACTTATGTATGAATTAGATGTTATAAATAAATTAGGTTTTGCTAACTACTTTCTAGTTGTCTATGATTTTATTCGTTATGCTAAGAAAAAAGGAATATTAGTTGGTCCTGGTAGGGGTAGTGCAGCGGGCTCTTTAGTGGCCTATTCTCTAGGTATTACAGAAATAGATCCTATTTCCTATAATCTTCTATTTGAAAGATTCCTAAATCCCGAACGTAAGACAATGCCTGATATAGATACTGATATACCAGATATTTATCGTGATGATATTATTAACTATGTTACTAATAAATACGGTGAAAAAAAAGTAGCAGGTATTGTTACTTTTGGAACATTAGCAGCGAAACAAGTATTAAGAGATGTAGGAAGAGTTTTAAGTATTCCTCTATATAAAATAGATAAATTAACTAGCTTTTTACCAGGAATGTCTCATAAGAAATTAAATGAATTTTATAATGAAAATATAAACTTTAAAGAATATATATTAAGTGATGACTCACTAAAGAAAGTATATTTAATCGCTTCTAAATTAGAAGGCTTTCCAAGACAAATTGGAACTCACGCCGCTGGTATTGTTATGTGTAAAAAAGATCTAGATGAAGTAATTCCTTTAACTAAGAGTGATGATATGTACTTAACAGGATATTCTATGAACTATCTAGAAGAGTTAGGACTTTTAAAAATGGACTTTCTTGGTATTAGAAATCTTACTATTATTATGAATGTAATGGATATGATTTTAAAAAATAAAAATATTAAAATAGATTTTAATAATATTCCTTTAGATGATAATGATGTCTATAATCTTTTTGCAAGGGGTGATACTAGTGGTATCTTTCAATTTGAATCTAGTGGAATGAGAAACTTCTTAAGAAAACTTAAACCAACTAACTTTAATGATTTAGTCGCAGCGATCGCTTTATTTAGACCTGGACCTGCAGAAAATATTGATTTATATATTGCAAGAAAAGAAGGAAAAGAGAAAGTAATTTATCAAGATAAAGTCTTAGAACCTATATTAAAAGAAACATATGGTATTATGATTTATCAAGAACAAATAATGCTAGTAGCAAGTGCTTATGCAGGATATACTTTAGGAGAAGCAGATATCTTAAGAAGAGCGATTAGTAAGAAAAATGTAGAAGTTTTAAAGAATGAAGAGACTAAATTTATAGAGAAATCTACTAAATTAGGACATAATCTAGAAATTTCTAAAACTCTATTTGCAAGTATTCTTAAATTTGCAGGTTATGGATTTAATAAATCTCACGCCGTAGCATATTCTCTAGTCGCTTATAAAATGGCTTATCTAAAAGTACATTATAAGTTAGAATTCTATGCTAATTTACTTAGTAATGTTATTTCTTCATCATCTAAATTAAAAGAATACTTAAGTGAAATTAGAAGTCATAACATAACAGTATTAAAACCTGATATTAATTTAAGTACTGATAAATTTGTTGTTAATAATAATAACATTATCTTTCCATTTTCAACAATTAAAGGAATAGGTATTAGTGTTTCTAGTAATATCTTAAAAGCAAGAAGTGATGGCGAATTTATTAATATATATGATGCCTTTTCAAGATTAGTTAGATCTAAAGTTACTAAGAAACAATTAGAGACTTTAATAATTTCTTCATCTTTTAATTCTTTTGGTTATAATAAAAAGACTTTAATTACTAATTTAGATAGTTTATATAATTATGGAGAATTAACTATAGATTTAGATGAGAGTCTAGTATTAAAACCAGAACTTGTTAAAGCAGAAGAATTTAGTGAATCTATTTTACTGGAACAAGAATTAGAGTGTTTTGGATTTTATATTAGTAATCATCCTGTAACTACTTATAGAAATAAATATCAAGATACTATTAAGATTATAGATTTAAATAAGTATTTTAATAGAATAACTAGTGCTTTAGTAATGGTTGATAAAGTTAAAGCGATTAAAACTAAAAAGAATGAGGATATGGCCTTTATAACTGCTAGTGATGAGACAGGTTCAATGGATTTTATCTTCTTTCCTAGAGTATATAAATCTAATATGAATATTAGTAAAGGTGATATATGTAAATTAACAGGAACAGTAGAGAAGAGATTTGATGAGTTACAATTAATAGTTAATAAAATAGAATATATAAGGAGAAATGATGAAGAAGAGTAGAATTATATTTGTTATTATATTAGTTAGTGTTTTATTAGGAATAGATTTATTATTAAAGTATTTAGTTTCAACTAATTTAACTAGTATTACAGTACTTCCTGATTTCTTTTCCTTAAAATATGTTTTGAATGATGGAGCGGCCTTTTCTTTATTTGCTAGTAAAACCTATTTATTAATAATTATTTCTATAATATGTTTATTCTTTATTCTATATGAATTAAAGAATAATTTAAGTGATAAAATTCTTTCTATAGGTTATTCCTTAGTCTTAGCAGGCCTATTAGGTAATTTTCTTGATAGATTAACAGATGGTTATATAATAGATTATTTAGCATTTAAAATACTTAATTTAAACTTTCCTATCTTTAATTTTGCAGATATATTAATAGTAGTAGGAATAATTATAGTTATTATTAAAGAAATATTAAATGAAAGAGGTAAGAGGTATGAAGTTAGAAGTAAAAAGTGAAAGTGTAAGACTAGATAGTTATATTGCAAATAACAGTGATTTGTCTAGAAGTAGAGTATCTAAATTAATTGATGATAATAAAGTGCTTGTTAATGGTAAAGAGAAAAATGCTAGTTATAAAGTAAAACTAGGAGATATTATTGAAGTTAGTGTTGAAGAAGAGATAAATTTTGATAATCTTGAGCCTACTAATATTCCTCTTGATATTGTTTATGAAGATGAGTACTTAATGATTATTAATAAAGGGAGTGGCCTTGTAGTTCATCCTGCTCCAGGTCATATTACTGATACTTTAGTTAATGCTCTTTTATATCACTCTAAAGTAAGTAGTGATGGAAGCTTTAGACCAGGTATTGTTCATCGACTTGATAAAGATACTAGTGGCCTAATGGTAGTTGCCAAAGATATTAAAACTATGGAACTTCTAAGTGATATGATTAAAAATAAAAAGATAGAAAGATGCTATCTTGCTATCGTTGATGGCCTTATCTTACACGAAACTGGTACAATTGATGCACCAATTGGAAGAGATGAAGTTAATAGACAAAAAATGGCCGTTACATCTCATAATAGTAAAGAGGCAATAACTAACTTTAGAGTATTAAAGAGATTTAAAAACAATACCTTAATAGAATGTATCTTAGAAACAGGTAGAACTCATCAAATAAGAGTACATCTTGACTATATAAAACATCCAGTCACTAATGATCCTTTATATGGTAATCATAAAAATACAACAGAATTTGGTCAAATGTTACACTCTAAGAGTATTAGATTCATACATCCTATTACAGGTAAAGAACTTTATTTTGAGCAAGTTCCCCCTAAAGAGTTTTTAGATTATTTAAAGAGTTTGGAGAGTGAAGAAGATGAATATAAATAGTAAAGAATTCTTAGAGTTTTTAGTGAAAGCTAAGAAAGGTACTTATGCAAATGGAGATGCTTCTAAATCATCTTCTAGTAGACTATTATCAAAAGATTATCATTATGAAGATGGAAACTTTACTTATCACGATACATATTTTGGTGGAATTAATTTTATGGGTGAAGAAGTAGTTTATTATAATGATAATATTCTTTGGGGTATGAATTATTATGGAGTTACAATAGATTCTAATCTAACAGAAGAAATGATGGATAAAGTCTTAAGAATCGCTCTTATGAAAGTAGGAGAAGATGAAAATATTATTCCTGTTAGAGGACCTAAAGAGTTTGTTAATGGTGATTACCTATATACTTTCGATGTAGAAGGAAATATGGGAAACTTTATAGGTATTGAAAAAATATGTAAAGGTGATAAATTAATCTATGAATTAAAATGCCACGGAGGTATAATTAAATAGGAGGATCTCATTATGAATAAAATGATTGTAATGGATATGGATGGAACACTCTTACACTCTGATGGAACTTGTAGTGAAGAAACAAAAGAATATTTAAATAAATTAAAAAGCGATGGGCATATTATTGTTCTTGCAACAGGAAGACCTTTAAAATCTGCTAAAGAACCTGTTAAAGATACTAGTTTTGTTAATTATATAATTTCTAATAATGGTTCCTTAATATATGATTTTGAAAACAGTGATATTATCTATAAATCTATTATTGCTAAAGATACAGTTAAGAAAATAGCTTCTCTTTACGATGAAAATGCTATTAAATATATTGCCTTAAGTAATGATTCTTATTGTAATAGAATATCTTCTGTTTTTAGAGAAGATATTGAAACTAAAATGGTTACTACTAAAGAAGAATTAGATAAGGCTTTAGATGAAGATATTATAGATATTACAATGGAACTTGAAGATAAATCAATGAATGATGATACAATTAGATACTTTAATGAAAAAGTAGATGGTATAACTGCCTCTATTATGCAAGATTCTTTTGGTGAAAGAAAATGGCTTAGAATAGGTAATGATGGTACTAATAAATATAATGCTATTGAAAAAATCGCTAATTCTAAAGGAATAGATAATAATGACATTATTTGTTTTGGTGACGGATTAAATGACCTTGATATGCTTGCCAACTGTGGTTTAAGTGTAGCGATGGATAATGCCTTAAAAGAAGTTAAAATAGCTTGTAATGATATAACTGATTCTAATGATGAAGATGGAGTTAGAAAATATTTAGAAAGATACTTTAATATAATAGGGTAATGAAATGAAAGTACTTAGTTTAATAGAACCATATGCAACATTAATAAAACTAGGCAAAAAGAAAATTGAAACAAGAAGTTATAAAACTAATTATAGGGGAGAGTTGTATATTCACGCTAGTTCCACTAAAATACCTAAAGAGTATAAAAATAAAAAAGAAGTGATGGATCTTGTTAAAGATAGTGATTTAAACTTTGGTTATATTATTCTTAAATGTAAATTAGTAGATTGTATTTATATGGATGAAAAATTTTTAGATAATATTAAAAAAGATAAATTAGAATGTCTAGTAGGTGATTATAGAATAGGTAGATATGCTTGGGTCTTAGAAGATATTGAAGTCCTAGAAAAACCTATCTTTGCTAAAGGAAAGCTAGGTATTTGGAACTATGAAGAAGATATTAATAATTAATAATATATGGTAAAGATTACAAAAAATATCAATGTTTAATTGATATTAAATAAAATATAAATAACGACACTCTAATCAACGTTTGAGAAGAGTGTCTAATCCAAAATATACGGAGGAGACATTCGCTTGGAAATCAAATGTTCCTCTTTTTTTATATAATAGGAAAGTTATACTTGAAAATCGAAAAAATGTATTGACAAACATATCTTCTATACAGTACACTTA
>CALVJE010000032.1 GCA_944331725.1 uncultured Bacilli bacterium
GTCTTATTTAAAATCATAATATCTCCTTCTTCAAGTGTAGGATACATAGACTCTCCATTTACTTTAATAGGAGTAACTATAAAAGCTTTTATAAATAAAACAACTAAAATAATAATAATATATGGTAATAGTACTTTTACTTTATTTTTCATATCTAATCCTTTCTAACATATTACTATTATACATCTAAATTAATGTTAAGAAAAGAAAAAAGAGAACTATTGTTGTCCTCTTTCTTTAATACGATATTGACCTACTCTTCCTCTTAAGAAGTTTAATTTAGCACGTCTTACTTTACCGTGTCTTAAAACAGTAATTTTAGCAATCTTAGGTGAATGGATTGGGAATGTTCTTTCAACACCAATACCACTACTCATTTTACGAACAGTAAATGTTTCACTAACACTACCACCACGACGAGCAATTACAACTCCTTCAAAAGCTTGGATTCTTTCACGTTTACCTTCGATAATTTTAACGTCAACACGAACAGTATCTCCAACTCTAAATTCAGGAATGTTCTTATTAATTTGTTTTTCATTAATCTTGTCAATTATATTACTCATAAAGTACCTCCTTTGCTTATAACCAATGCTCATAACCAAATGTCAGCGGAACATTTTTTTGACGTCTCTAATTATAACATAGACTAATATGTTTGTAAACGCTTTTTTACTCTTTTGTAACTTCCACTATTGATTTATTAAAGAAATCTAAACTCTTAATAACTTCATTTAAAGTACTTATATTCATATTTCTTATTAAATCAACATAATTAGGAACTATTTTTCTATAAGTAACTAAATCCCCTACTATATTATCAACTAAATTATCAGGATAATCACTCTTAACTACTTCACTAGATATCCATACTTTTTTTATTCTTTCTAAATCTTCTTCTAATACTTCTAAATTAGATAAATAACTCTCTAATTCTTTTAAATAAACTGGTGTATTTAAAGTATCCGCTTCTACTGTAAATACTACTAAATCATCAATTCTATCAAAATAATATCCACTTCTACTTACTAAATGTCTTTTTCTAATCATCTCTCTAAAATTAGAACTAGCTCCAAAACATAAAGAAACTATCATATTTAAATAAAGATCTAAAATAATATCATTTTTTATAGTAAACTTATGTCTATCCATTTTATAACCAATAGATATTTTATCTACATTAACTTCTCTTATTATTTTTTCATATTCTTTTACTACTTTAACTGGTTCTTTATATTTCTTTACATTTATCTTAGTAGTACTATCTTTTTTAAACTTATCTAAAGTCTTACTAGTAATATTAACAATTTCATCAGGATCAACTGCTCCACCAACAACTAAATACATATTATTAGGTCTATAAAAAGTATTATAACACTCATATAAATCCTCTTTAGTTATTTTCTTAATACTTTCTACACTACCAAGTATAGGAGTATTATAAGGTGAAATTTTATATAAATTTCTACTTAAAGTAATATATGCTAAATAATCTGGACTATCTAAATTCATCGCTGCTTCTTCAGTTATTATCCCTTGTTCTTTTAAAACATTCTCATCAGTAAAATAAGGCCTATTAACAAATGTTAATAAATACTCTAAATTCTCTTTTAAACTTTTATTACCTGTTACTATATAAGAAGTAGATCTATAACTAGTAAAAGCATTAACATAACTTCCAGTCTTAGCATAAAAATCAAAAGGTTTTACTCCATTTTCAGTCTCAAACATCTTATGCTCTAGAAAATGAGCGATACCTTTAGGAAAAGAAGTCATTTTAGTTTTATTAATAGGAACAAACTCATTTATATTAGCACCATAATAAGTACCATAATTAAAATAATAGTTTTTCTTTTTACTATACTCTTCGTTAGGTATAACTATAATCTCTAAACCATTATCTAAAACTTCTCTATAAATAGTTTTATCTACTTTTTGTAGTTCAATTCTCTCCATCAGTATCACTTCCTTCTAATATATAGACTGTATTTATTTTAACTTTATTAGCTACTGCAACTATCTCATCTTTAGTAACTTTTAACATTTTTCTTCTTTTAGTTTCTATATCATCAACCCCAAGTAATTCTATCATATAATAACTCTCAATAATTTGAAAAGTACTTTCTATAATATCATCAATTGCACTAGTATAATATTCTTTCGCTTTTCTTATCATATCATCATCTATTTTACCTGCTGCAACATCTTTTAAAATCTTTTTAATGATACTAAGCGCTTCATTACTTTTACCTCTAGTAATACCTCCTCTTATAATAATTAAATTATCAAGTTTATTAGGAGTACTAGAAATATAATAAGCAAGAGAACTTTTCTCTCTAACCTCTCTAAATAATAATGATTCACTACCACCACCGATTATAGCATTAAACAAAGATAAAGGATAATTTCTTTCATAATCAGTTAAACCATTAACATTCAAAGTTACAACTAAATTATCTTGTTCTGATTTTATCTTTTCTTTAACAGTTTTACTTTTAGATATCTTCACTTCATCTAATAAAGTCTTAGGAGCTTGTTTCTTAAACGTATTAACTTTAAATTTTTCTTTAAATAAAAGAGTTATCTCTTCTACATCAACATCTCCTAATATAAAGACATCTACAAAGTTATGATTAATAACATCAAGATAATATGTATATAAATTAGAAGGAGTAATTTTCTCTAAGTCTTCTAAATACCCTATTCCTCTATAACCTATAGGACTATTATTATCAGTTGATTCTAAGCCTCTAACTAAAGAATAAGACATTTTATTTTCAACTAGACTATTAAGATCAGCTTTATATTCTTCATATACAGTATTAAAGTCTTCAATAGAAAAACTATTATTATTTACTTTAGGATTAAAGATAACTGAGTTTAATAAATCTATACTTGCATCAAAATTACCTTTCTCTGTATATTTATCATTTAAAACTCTAAGACTAATACCTGTATCTAAATAATTACCAAGTCTTCTATTAGTCCCAGAAATATTAGCAGCATATAAATCTTGTTGTTTTTTAGTAAGTTCTACTTTCGTAGGATAATCTTTAGTTCCAAGCATCATTATTCTACTTAAAAAGTTTCTCTTAGTAATATTTTCTTTCTTAACTACTTCTCTAAAAAAGACTTTTACAGTAATAGTCTTATAAAGATTTGTTTTAATTATATGAAGATTATATGAGCCTATTTCTTTTTTTATATAATTCATACTACACCTCACCCTTTCTACATAATTGCAGCTTCTAATGCTAGAGTAATCATTTGATCAAGTGACTTTTCCCTCTCTTCACTAGTTAGACTATTTTTATCATAACAAGAATCAACTACTGTTAACAAACAAGTAGCTTCTCTTTTAAATTTAGAAGCCATATAAAATAATCCAAATGCCTCCATTTCTGTTGCAAGATAATCTTCTTCTGGAAAATTACTTTTAAACTTCTCCATAGAATCACTATATAAATCAAACACATCACTAGTAATAGTCTTACCAATTTTTAAAGGAATATTCAAACTATTAGCAGCAGTTACTATATTATCATTTAATTCTTTACTAGATTTCATATAATTAATATCATTACCATCAAATAATTGACCAAAATAACTCTTACAGTAAGCTCCACTAGATAAGACTACATCTTTTACTTTAATATCTTTACTAAAAGAACCACTAGTACCAATTCTAATTATTTTTTTAACATCATAAAATTTATATAATTCATAAGAATATATTCCAATACTTGGAACACCCATTCCTGATGCAAAAACTGTTACTTTTTTATCTTTATAATAACCAGTATATGCAAACATATTTCTAACTCTATTAACTAATTTATAATCAGTTAAAAACTTCTCTGCAATATATTTAGCACGTAAAGGATCTCCTGGCATTAAAACCACTTCAGCAATATCTTCTTTTTTACTTTCTATATGTACTGTCATAATAAGTTAACCTCCTCTAAAAAAGAGTTATAAAAATGTTAATTTCTATAACTCTATTATTAACACTTCCTATCTAAATTATATCTTAATTAATTTAAAAAAGGAAGTCAAATTTTTAATCTTCATATAATCCGTGAATTTTCTCAAGATCACTATCACTTATCTTTTCTAAAACCCATTTCTTATTATCTTTAACTAAACTAAAATTAATTGTATAACTAGCTTTATCTGTAACTTCTTTCATTGCATTTATCTTATAATGATCTATTTTCTCTTCCTTTGTTTCTTTATCATCACTTTCAAATTCATCAGGATGTTCTTCTATATAATCATTCGCTTCAGATAAAGCATTATTATAATCAAATACTTCTAACTCAACTATAACAGTAGCATTATCTCCATCAGTTTGTTCACTTTTAATTTTATAAGATAAATTTTGATATTGTTTAATCATTAGTTCTTTATATTCTTCTTTATAACTTTCACTATAATTACTATTATCAACTACTTCATCTAATTCTGTTAAAACAGTACTATCTAGTATTTGATATTTTCCAATATACTCTTCAACTCTCTTAGTAGGAGTATTCATCATATCATTACAACCAGTAATTAATAAAATTGTAGTTAAAAATAATAATATTTTTCTTTTCATTTCTATCACCTAGTCTTATTATTACCTAATCTTTAGTAATTATACGTCAATTTGACATTTCTATTATTTTAGTATATAATTTGTCAATAGGTGATTTAGGGATGCAAGATATTGATTTTATAGATTTAGTTGATAAAGTGATTAGTTTAGATGATTTATTATTTTTAGAAGCCAAAAGAACATTATTAAGAAATGAATGTGAAGAAATTCTTATTAATGAATTACTTAATAGCGAAATAGAAAAAGAAGATAAAGAAGATAAAGCTAAAACATTGTAGCTTTATCTTTTTCTTATAGTAGTTAATTTTAAAAGTTTAAATAATTTATTATGAAAAATATTATAATCTTTATCTACTTCTGTTTGTAATTTTTTTAATTTTAAATCATAACTAATATTATCATCATTAAAAAACTCTTTATATAAATAATTAATCTTTGCTTCTTCTTTTTTATCTTTAATTTTCTTTAATTCTTTACTTAAAAATTCCTTTTCTTCTTCTTCTTTTCTAGTTAAATAAGAATATTTCTTATTTCTTTTTATAACTTCATAATTAATATTAAATAAGACTAATTCTTCACTCATATCTAATACTTCTTCTTCTTCATCTAAAAGCATAGTACTTTTATAAGCAGTTAGTCCTTCTTCATCTAATTCTACTGCTAAAGAAACTTTACCATTAGTAAAAATAGTAGCATAATCTATTACATCTATATCATTATGAAAATAACTTTCTGTTTTGTTTTTAATTTTTAATAAAAGACTCTTATCTACTTTTAATTTAGATGTTAATAAATCTTTTATAAATCTATCACTTACTTTAATAATTGGAATTTTTTTAATATGTTCTAAATCATCTTCTAAATTCCATTCAAAAAATTCTTTTAATCTATCATCTTTTGTCCAATTTAATAATATATCATATGTATATATCATTTTTTTATTTTCCCCTTTCTTAAAGCGATTATTAAAAGGATAATTCCTAATATTAATATATATACTTTATTATCCTTAAATATAAATATTAAATACTCTTTAAAAGAATATCCAAAAGTAAATAAATTAAAGTAAATTATTAGGTAAAAGAATCCCATAGTAGTTAAAATAAAACCTATTACACCTATAAATATATATTTAATAATATCACCTAATATAATTTATTCTAATTTATTATTAGTATACAAAAAAATTGTTAGTTTATACTTAACAATTCTTCTTATATTTTTTAGTTATCTATTCTTCTTTTATAAATTACATAAATTATAGTACCAAGTATTAAGATAACACATATTCCTATTGTTATATAAATACTACTATTAGTAACTGGATTTTTAATAACTGTTACTTCTATTTCATATTCATTTAATCCATCACTACTAATTCCTGTTATGGTAGTATTACCTTCTTTAAGTCCTAAGATTTTATCTAAGTCTATTATAGATATAGTATCATCTTTACTTGTCCAAATTATTTCTTTAGATAAATCTACATCTTTATCAAAAGCATCTTCAACTTCATCAAAACTCTTATAATCACAACCACTATTACACATTGTTATTGTAGTTTGTGCAAAAACATCTTTAGGCAAAAAGAAAATATCTAATAAGACTACAGTGATTATAAAACTCTTCTTCATACTCTCACCTTACCTTTATTAGATATTATCATATTTTTTAATTAAGTAAATTATCATCTATTTCTTTAACATCTTTAAATTCTACTTTATTAATACTTTCAAACTTTCTACTAATCTTATCTGTAGTAATAGAAACATTTTCTACATCTTTATTAACCGCTTGAATACTACGAGATAATTTATCCCAACGTTCTTTATATCTAGCAAACTCTAAACTTAATTTATTTAATTCTTCGTGAATAATAGAAGTATATTTATCTTTCTCCATATTCTTAATAATCATTTGTATTACTGTTAATGTTGACATTAAAGTAGTTGGACTAGTTAACCAAATTCTTCTTTTATAGGCATATTCTATTAAATCAGGATGATATGCATTAATCTCTGCAAATATCGCTTCTGCAGGTAAAAACATAATCGCTTGATCACTTGTAACACCATCTATAATATATTTACTACTAATAGCATCTATATGCTTTTTAACATCTAATTTAAAAGCTTTAGTAGCAGCTTCTCTTTCACTTTTAGATAAATCTTTATCAACCATTATTTGATAATGTTCTAAAGGAAATTTAGAATCAATTGCAATAGTACCAAGTGGTTCAGGTGCAAAAAGAACAGAATCTGCAATAGTACCATTAGGAAGAGTATATTGTAATCTATAAATAGAATCATTCCCTTCTCCAAAAACATTTACTAAGATATGTTTTAAATTAACTTCTCCATAAATACCCCTAGTCTTTTTATCAGTTAAAATACTTTGTAAAGAAATAATATCAGTAGATAATGTATCTATCTTCTTTTGAGCTTCATCTATCTTACTAAGACGTTCTATTACTGATGTAAAAGTTTTATTAGTCTTTTCAAAATTCTGATTAATTCTCTCATTAACACCTTCATTAATAGCAAGTAATCTCTTTTCCAAGCTTTCATTTAACTTAGTAAAATCATCAGTTAAATTCCTAGTTAAACCATCTTTAAATTCATTTAATTCTTTAATAGTATTAATCTCTAAATTATTAAGTCTATCAGTTATTTTAGACTCATTAATATTTTTCATAAGAGATATAACTATTAAAATAATTATTAATACAAGTAAACCTATAATTAAGTAATCCATAAATAAATCCTCCTATATATAATATACAGGTAGAACAAATTTTCGTCAAGATATTTTTTCATAACCATATTTTATACTATAAGTATGATAACCTTTAGTATTTAAGATATTTGAAAGTCTTTTACTAGTAAAACCAGTCTCACATATTAAGTAATATGTTTTGTCAATTGACAAATACCTCTCAGACATAGTTCTTAAAACTCTTAAAGGAATATTTTTAGAACCTTTAAGATGACCTCTTTCATATAAGTAATGATCTCTAACATCAATTATATTAAGATTATCTAAATATTTAATATCTTCATAATCTATTTCCATACATAACACCACTATATTATATGAACAAAAGAAAAAGAGGTAAGTCCTCTTAACTAGATAGTTCCAAAGTAAATGGATCATTTTTTAGTCCTGTTCCTCCTGTTATAACTACATTAGATTTTAGATTTAGAGCAGGCTGAACGCCAAACGAAATGCTAGAAGGTGAAAAGTTGAGCACAGTACCACCAGGGGTGACATATCGAACGTCCGACGAACTATATGGTGTTAAAGTCCAATAGTATTTATTGTTACTAGTTCTATCAAATGGCCCTACCATTAATTCTCCTATACGAAGTAATCCTACTTTAACAGTTGCACGATAAGGAGTAAGCATTTCAACACTACCATTATTACCAATAATATATTTTGCTGATTTATATGATTCTCCATTACCTACTGTTCCTAAATACCAAGTAGTACTATCTTCTATCATTGAACTATAACTGCTATCTACATAATTTGTTAAATATTCTCCATTTAAGAATGTTCCTATTGTATTTGTACTTGAAAATGTTGCATTACTTCCAAACTTCATTGTTATAAACTCCCCAGAACTTTTTAATGGTTCTGCACTTACTATCTTTGTTCCTGTTCCATTTTCGTGACTTACTATCCTATATAGATTATTTTCATCATTTCCAAATTGAATGTATTCACCACTATATCTAGTTGACAACAAAGCTCCTGATAAATTAGTATCATTATCTCCATTTAAGCGATATGGATTATCTATTGTTCCATCTCCGCTCACGATACGAACGATAGATTTTAGATTTATTGATGGCCGAGCCCCGAGCGAAACGTTAGAAGGCAAATCGTCGTCCGCGAAACCACTGTGGTAAACATACCGAACGGCGGACGAACTATATGGCGTTAAGGTCCACCAGTAAAGTTCATTATTTAAATAGCCATTTCTATAGGTTGTTCCTCTAAAACTTTCTTGATATTCATACATATTAAGGAGTCCTACTGTTGCTGTTACAGTTGTTGTACCATTTGGCCTTTCTATACTTCCTAAGAAAGTGTTATCTTGTGTTGCATCCCATACACTATCAGTTACAATAAAATTCTCATAATCTCTTAAGTTACCTAAGAAACCATCAACACTTGTATCATTTAACCATTCTTCCATATAACTCCCTTCAAATGCTGTATCACCATTAGAATAATTAATTGCACTTATATTCCACTGAGTTACTAATTTTGTTGTCTTCGCTTCATTATTAACACTTACCGTTCTCCATAACTTTCCACTATACCAGATATAGTTATTAGGGTCAGTTCCTGTGATAAATGTATCTGTTCCATCATCATAGGTATCTCCATCTGGTCCTTGATCATCTAATACTACTTCAGATACATCACCTACTTTAATAGGTTTAAACTCTTCAAATAAATGTCCATTACTAGGTAGACTTAAATCATTATAATCTAGCCCTACACATACTCCTAATGTAACTGTTACACTACTACTAGAACTATTCTTAACTCTTATTTTATAAGTATTACTACTACCTGCACTTCCACTTGCAGTTAAGTTACTACCTACCGCTTCCATTGGTATATTTATTCCATCTCCTGTTTTATATCCTGCTTCTACTCCACTAGGTAAACTTCCTACATAATAAAAATTAAATCTTGCTTCTCTATTATTTGGATTAGATAGAGTAACAGTAAATTCTTTAGTCTCGCCTGCTCCCACTACTAACTTATTTCCTTCAACACCATCTACTTCTAACTTATAAGTTAAATTACCTGTTACTATACTAATTGCATTACTCTTTTCTTTTGTTACTGTAAACATTGCATAAGAAAAGTATCCTCCTACTACTAATAAAGTTATTAGTATCATACCAATCATATAAATTTTACTAAAACTTGTCTCTAATAATAATCTCTTCATATCTTTACTCCTTCCATAATTGCACACAAAAAAGAATAGAATAAAACACTACTCTATTCTTCTTACACTATGAAAGAAAGTAATTTTATTACTTAGTTTACTATTAAACTCCCCCCCCCCAGGTAACAAATTGTAAACATAGTTTTGTCATATTTTTACTGTAGATTGACGAATTAATTTACCCCAGAATTGACGATTTATTTTACCCTGATAAATTAAACTAGCCATATCTACT
>CALVJE010000033.1 GCA_944331725.1 uncultured Bacilli bacterium
CTTGCATTATATGCTTTAATTATCTCACTAACAATAAATGTTTCTAAATAATGTCCTGAACTAGAACCAAGCTGTAATTCTCTTGCACTAGTATATCCTGCTAAATAAGCAGCAAGCCCTGTATCCATAAATACAATTTTAGGTAAATGAGTTATTCTTTTAAGTTCACTATTCATATAAGGTTCAAGTAAATAAACAAGTCCAGATGTTACTAGAATACTCATCCATCTAACTGCAGTAGGAACACTAATTAAAGCATCATTAGCAAGAGCAGTATAATTAAGTTGTTCTCCTGTTCTTGAAGCCACACTTACAATAAATTTTCTAAAACTAAGTTCATTTCCTATCTCTGTTAATTCTTTAACATCACGAGAAATATAAGTGTCAAGATAACTGTTAAAATAAATATCTCGTGACATATCTTTTTCCATATAAAGTGTAGGCATTCCACCCTTAAATATTATCTCATATAATTTATTAACATCTATCTTAGACATAGTTTTATACTCATTTAATTTAGCAGGGTCAAACAATTCTTTCCTTTTGTTTTTAACTATCTCCGAATACATAAAACTATTTAAATTAATAATACCAACACGACCTGCTAAAGACTCACTAACATTTTTCATCAAATGAAATTGTTGTGAACCTGTTAACCAGTACATCCCATTTTTATTTTCTCTATCAACATTTATTTTTATATAAGAAAACAAATTAGGAGCATATTGCACTTCATCAATAAGTAAAGGAGCAGGATGTTCTTCTAAAAATAATTTAGGATCACTCTTCGCTTGTTCACGTAAAACTTCATCATCCAAAGTTATATATTCCATATTATCAGGCTTTAGACTAAGTAAAAGTGTTGTTTTACCTACTCCTCTAGGTCCAAAAACAAATAGCACTTTAAATGTTTCACTTACATTTTCTACTAATTCTTTCGTTTCTCTAAAATACATATACATCACTTCCACTTACATTAATGATACAGCATAATGTAGAGAAAGCCAACACCTCTATGTTAAATTAGTCAGACTGTTATCTCTTTCTTCCCATTATACCAAGCATCAACAATAATAGGAGTAACTATTTCATCTATAACTTTATCAACTCTTCTCGCCCCAAATTTATCATAATTACTTTCTTTAATAACTTTATCCACAATCTTAGTGGAAATCTTTATCCTTAAATCTTTCTTTCTAAATCCTTCTATCAACACCTCTAATCTATTTTCCACAATTTTGTGAATAACATCAAAACTTATATCATTAAAGCAATAAATTTTCCCTATTCTATTAACAAATTCCACACCTAAAAACTCTTCAATATCAATATTATTATTACTTTCCGTAAAACCAATAGATTCTTTAGAATACCCTAAATTAGTAGTCATAAAAAGAAACACATTATCAAATCTTACCTTTCTACCCCTAGAATCAGTTAACACCCCTTCATCAAGAACTTGTAAGAATAATTTCATAACTTCACTACTAGCTTTCTCAATCTCATCTAAAAGTATAACTGAATGAGGATGCATTCTAATAGTATCAAGAACAGTTAAATGATTATCAAAACCAACATAACCAGGAGGAGAACCAATAATCTTACTAACAGTATGAGCCTCTTTATATTCACTCATATCAAGTCTAATAAAATTAGCATCACCATATAAAAGTTTTGCAAACTCTTTTACTAATAAAGTTTTCCCAACACCCGTTCTTCCACAGAATAAAAAAGATTCTATATGAGGCTTATCTTGAAAACCTAATCTTACTTTCTTAACTCTTTTTACTAAATCAATAATAATATCATCTTGTCCTAAAACAACCTTTTTTAAATCTTTCTCTAAATTATTTATAATCTTTCTACTACTCTTATTAATCTCATAAACAGGTATCTTAGTCTTTAAATATATAACATCTGCAACCATTTCTTTAGTAATTTTTTTAGGCTTTCTTTTAGAAATTATCTTAAGTTCTAATTCATTCTTCTTACTAAGCAGTTCTTTTTCTTTCTCTTTATAAGTAGAAGCTAAATCAAAATCTTGTTTTATTATCGCTTTCTTTTTATTACTAATAACCTCCTCTAATTCTAAATTAATTTTAGATAAAGCAGCATCACTTTTACTTTCTAATAATGATGCTTTAGTACAAACTTCATCTAATATATCAATAGATTTATCAGGCTGATAATATTCATATATATAAGTATCTGTTAAATCCACAATTAAATCTATAACATCATCACTAATACTAACAAAATGATAAGCTTCATAAAGTGGCTTTAACTTCTTAAGGATTTCTTTAGTCTTATCTTTTGTAGGTTCTTCTATCATAATAATTTGAAATCTTCTATTTAAAGCTTTATCCTTTTCTATAAAAGTATGATATTCATAAGTTGTAGTCGCTCCAATTAATTGTATCTTTCCTCTTGCCAAAGCCGGTTTAACAATATTAGAAGCATCAATTGCCCCCTCTGCACCTCCAGCCCCTACAATTGTATGTATTTCATCTATAAATATAATTATATCGTCATTCTCTTCAAGTTCTTTTAATATTTTAGAAACTCTCTCTTCAAACTCACCTCTATATTTAGTACCTGCTACCAAATTAGCCATAGGTAAAGAAATAATAGTTTTCCCTTTAAGAGCTTTAGGAACAGTATCACTAACAATCCTTCTAGCTAACTCTTCAACTATTGCTGTTTTCCCAACCCCTGCTTCTCCAATTAATAAAGGATTATTCTTTCCTCTCCTACAAAGTATTTCTATTAAAGCTTTAATCTCATCATCTCTACCTATAACTGGATCAACTTCATTACTTATAATTTTTTTATTTAAATTAACACCAAACTCTTCTACTAATAATTTTTTATGCAATATTTTCTTATTACTCTTAACATCATTAGAAATAGCATTATAAATTTCATCAACATCAATATTAAGACCAATCAAAAGTCTAATCGCAACACCTTCTCCTTCTTCTAAAATAGCAAGAAAAAGTTCATTAACACTAACTTCAACTTCACCTTTTTCCTTACTATTTATAGAAGCAGTTTCTATAACTCTTTTTAAAAGAGGTGTATACAAAAACCACTCATTAGCAGTTTTTCCTACTCCAACTATTTTAATTAATTCTTTCTTAAACTTCTCATAAGTTATATCATAACTCGCTAAAATCTTAGTAATATCTAAATCCTTCTCTCTAAGTATCGCTAAAAACAAATGCTCACTTCCTACATAAGGATGTCTTAAATCATTCATCTCTTTTTTTGCAAATATTAAAGCTTTTTGAGCTTCTTCACTAAATCTTGAAAACATCTAATTCCTCCAATCTAATTATATTTTAAGGATAATTAGACTCAACAATCAAGAAATACCACCCCCAAAAAAATGACAAAAAAAAGTCCTCCGAAGAGGACATTATTATTAAATAATTAATAATAAAATTGTAAATGTAATAAATGCTACCACAAGTAAAGCAACTAATAATTTCCAAATGTACTTTAACCAACTTCCATAAGGAACTTTAGTATAAGCAAGAGTAATCATAAGTGGAATACTTGTAGGAGCTACAAGTGTAACTATACCATATATAGCTTGGAATATTACAGCAACTAATTGATAATTATTAGTATCTGTAACAACACTTACAAAATATGGTAATACACTATAGAATGCATATAATGGATCTCCATTAAAGATACTAGAAAGTAAAATAACTAATCCAGTAGTAAAGATATTAAATCCTTTAGTTAAACCTAAAATAAATTTATAGATAACTAATTGATATGGATCGTATGTTGTAAGAACTAAACAAGTATAAATTAATATTACTATTAAAGCTGGTAATAAAGCTTTTTTAGCACCCTTTGCAAATCCATCAAATACCTCATCCCATTTAATTTTATAAACGAATTTAAGGATAATAATTGCAAGTAACATTACAGTTATTAAATCTAATAAACTCCAATAACCAAAAGCTTGAACGGCACCTAATATTTTTCCAAAAATAGGGAAACCAAATAATTCAAACTCTGTAATTGTTGTAGTAATATTATCAAATAGATCAATACTAAATGTTGTATTCCAAGAAATAAATCCTAAAATAGTAACTAAAAGTATTAAATCTAAAATTACAACTAAAGGCCATACCTTCTTTTTATCTTTAGATTTAATAGCCTCTGGAATAAAGTCATCTTTATCTTCACATTTTTTAGTACTATTTTTCTTACCAAATTTAAATACAAATAGAGCAAGTAAAACAATACCTAAAACTAAAAGTATAACTTTAGCCCAAATTAAATCTGTAATTTCTACTGATAAATATTGTTGTAAGACTTGAGTTGTATTATAAGAAAATGTTGTTCCCATTAAACCAACAGCCACACTACCTGCTGTAGTAGCAACCGCTGCATATTTATTATATCCCATCATAAGTACTAGGGAAATAACAAATGGGAATAACATAATAAGTGCTAACTGTAATCCTGCAAATGAAGTTAAAATAGCAAATAAAGCCATAATAACAATTAAACATATCGCTTCTTTACCTTTAAACTTCTTAACTAGACTATCAAGCATATTTCTATAAGCTCCAGTTTTGTATAAAACTCCATAGAATCCACCAACTACAAGAACAAACAAAGTAACATAACCAAAGTAGCCTAAAACTGTTGATTGATATGATAAAAGATCAAATAAACCAACTTGATATCTACCTACTTCAGTATACTCTGTCTGATAAGTAGCACAAGGTAAAATCCAAGTTAATAGAGCAAATAGCAATAATGTAATTCCTACAACTTTTAATGCATTATGCTTTTTCATATCTTTCTCTCCTCCCATCTATAATTATACGAGTAAATCCTTTAGTTTACAAGCTTTTACATAATTTTTTAATGAAATTTTTGTGAAGAATTAAAAATTAGCAAAAAAAGATTCAAATAATTTCTTTGAATTAATATCTTTATCTAAATTAGATTCAGGATGCCACTGTACTCCAATTATAAATCTTTTATCACTCAGTTCAACACTTTCTATTAATCCATCTTCACTTCTTGAACTAATAAATCTTCTATCGATTTTTTTTATATGATAATTATGTCTAGAATTAACATTTATTTTCTCTTCACCAATAATAGAATATAGTTTACTATTTTTATCAATAGTAACAGAATGAACAAAATCTTCTAAAGGAACATAATGATTAATAGAAGTACAATTCTTTATTGTATTATCAAAAGCAATTCTCATCTCCCCACTTAATATTTTACTTAAAACTTGCATTCCAAGACATATCGCTAATAAAGGTTTATCTTCTTTAATAGCATATTCTACAACTATTTCATCTAATTGATACCAAGTATCTCCCCCTGGTAAAATAAATCCATCACAGATTTTAAGAACACTCTTTAAATCTTCAATTTCTTCTTCACTATAAGGAATTTTAAAAGATAATGCATCTTTATCAATAGGCAATATTAATAAAGGAATACCACTGCATTTAGTAACAGCAAGTCTAATTTCTTCAACACAGATAATATTAGCATCTCCACTATATAATCTTCCTACAATACCAATAATAGGTTTAATCATAATCACCTCAAAATAGGATATGAAAAAAGATAAGAATGTTTAACTCTTATCTTACCTTTTTACTTTCTTTTTAATTTTATCTAAATCATAATTAAATCTTTCTTCATCAAGTATAAATGGTAAAAAGTCTTTTATATTAGGCACTAGTTCTTTATCATTAGTAAACATATTTTTAGTAGCACTACTAACAAGTTCTCCAATAGAAGTATTTTCAAAAAGATAAGAAACTACAGAAACATTTAATATTCCATTATATTTAAGTAGTTTTTCCAAATCAATATTATAAAAAAGACTAAGGTAACAAATCATAGATTTATATAAATCAACTTTAAAACTATCACTAAAAATATTACCATTACTATTAACAAGTCTATATTTAGAGGAATAACTAGAACCCCCAAAATAATCTATTTCATCAAAGTCAATTAAATGACCACCACTTTTATCAATCAAAAGATTATCAATATGCATATCATTAAAACACATATTATAACTATGTAAGATAGATAACTGTCTATTTATATCAAGACAAGCTTTAATCTTTTCTGTAATAGAAAATTCTTTACCTTTAGAAAAAGGAACAGCATCTTTAAACTCTTTAGTAACAATACCTTGAAAAAATTCACCTATAAATAATTCATCAAGTAATTCACCACTACCATCAATATGTGGAAAAAATAATAAATAATCAAATTTACTTTTTACCAAAGGATTAGAATAAATATATTTTTTTAAAAGGAAACCATCTTTTCTTCTAAATTCTGCCGTCCTACTAACATAAACTAACTCTAAACTACTATATTCTTTTTTAGTTAAATTCATATACCCCCCATAATTAACACTATTTATCAATAGGTTTCATTGTAGGAAATAATATAACATCACGAATACTATCTTGTTCTGTAAAGAACATCACAAGTCTATCTATTCCATAACCAATACCACCAGCAGGAGGCATACCATACTCTAAAGCTTCAACAAAGTCCATATCAATGTCATTCGCTTCATCATTACCTAAATCTTTTTCTTTTAATTGTTCTTCAAATCTTTCTAACTGATCAATCGGATCATTAAGTTCAGTATATGCATTAGCAAACTCTCTTCCCCCAATAAAAAGTTCAAATCTATCAACAAATCTTGGATCATCTTTACTTCTCTTAGTAAGTGGAGAAATCTCTACTGGATGTCCATATAAGAAAGTAGGTTGAATCAAAGTTTCTTCTACATACTTTTCAAAGAATAAATTAATAATATGTCCCACTGCTTTCTCGTGTTCTTGAACTTCTATTTTATGCTCTTTAGCAAGTTCTAATGCCTCTTCAACTGTCATTTCCTTTTTAAAATCTATACCTGTCTTTTCTTTAATTGCATCAACCATACTAATTCTTTTCCAAGGTCCTTCTAAGTTAATATCATAATCATACCAATGATATTCCATCTTACCAATAACATTACGAGCAATATTAACAAACATCGCTTCTGTTAAATCCATCATACCTTCTAAATCAGAATAAGCTTGATAAAGCTCCATCATTGTAAATTCTGGATTATGTTTAGGATCCATTCCTTCATTTCTAAAAACACGTCCTATCTCATAAACAGATTCCATTCCTCCAACTAAAAGTCTTTTTAAAGGTAATTCTAAGGCAATTCTTAAATACATATCAAGACCTTGAGCATTATGATGAGTTACAAAAGGTCTTGCCGCTGCACCAGTTAATAATGTTGATAAAACAGGTGTTTCTACTTCAACAAAACCCTTATTATCTAAAAAGTTTTGAATAGAACGAATTATTTTTGGTCTTAAGAAAGCAACCCTCTTAGACTCATCATTCATAATTAAATCAACATAACGTCTTCTATATCTCTCTTCAATATCAGTAAGTCCGTGAAACTTCTCAGGTAATGGTCTTAAAGCCTTAACTAAAGGAGTATACTCTAAACACTTAATAGTAACTTCCCCAGTTTTAGTCTTCATAACCTTACCATAAACACCAACAATATCTCCAATATCAGCAGTTTTGAATAAAGTATAAATATCTTCTCCTACATCATTAATAGATATATATACTTGTATATTACCTGTTCTATCCTTAATAGAGAAAAATGAAGCCTTACCCATTTTTCTAATAAACATAATTCTACCAGCAACTCTAACAGTATCATCCATACTATCAAAAGCATCGTGATCAATATCTTTATACTTTTCTTTTATATCATTAGCAAAAGCATCCCTATCATAACGACTACCAAAAGGATCATATCCTAACTTTCTTAAATCTTCTGCTTTCTCTCTTCTAACTAATTCTTGTTCACTTAATTTCCTGCTTGACATAATACATCCTCCTTCACTGTATCAGCTTGCACAACTTCAGTTTTAACAATTTTATCGTGTATTCCTTGAGCATTTTTTGTAAATGCTATCATTATTAAACTAATAATAAGTACTAAATATTGAATACTACTAAGTAAACTACTAGTACTCAAATATAAATCTTTACTTAAGAAAAGAACTAAAGCAATAGTAATAATATTAACTAAAATACTATTATTAATCATACTTCTAATAAGTAAATCATTCATAGATAATTCTTTATCATTAGTTTTCACCAGTTTAATTTTCATTAACTTCTTACCAAAAGTCTGTCCATTATTATAACACGGATAAACAACATAGTAAAGTAAACTTATAACAACTGCTACAATAGAAACAATAACAGTCTGTCTAGATATATCATAACCTATATCAATCATCTGATTAACATATTCTTCCATAGAAACAGTTCCCTCAACATATCCCTCTAAAACTCTATTTTGTTCTTCATATAGTTTAGTAGCAGTATCATTAACAGGAATAAACATTGTAATAAGTGAAGTTATCATACTAAGAAGTACTAAATCTATTAAAAAAGCAAGTATTCTCTGACTAAACATCGCCTTAATTTCAGGACTCTTTTTAACTTTAGATTCACTTTTTATCTCTTCTTCTTCATCTTTAATTTTATCATAAACATCTTTCTTCCTCATAAATTTCCTCCTTAAACTTTTCTAACACTTGTAGTATATCATATATTTTAGTCATTTTATAAATATTATTTTTAATTTCATTACTTCCTTTAACACCCTTTAAGTACCAGCCTATATGACTTCTAATTTCTAAGACTGCTTGCTTTTCATTTTTTAAGTCACTTAACATCTTTAAATGTTTAACACACATATCTATTTTATCTATAGTACTAGGAAGAGTATAAGGCTTGCCTTCTAAGTAAAGAACTGTATTTCTAATAAGCCAAGGATTACCTAAAGCTGCTCTACCTATCATTACAGCATCACATCCTGTAAAGTCCAACATCTCCTTAGCTTTCTCTGGACTAGTAACATCACCATTACCAATTACTGGAATTTTAACACTATTTTTGACATCACGAATTATATTCCAATCAGCTTTACCAGAATAACCTTGACTTCTAGTTCTACCGTGAACACAAATAGCACTAGCACCTGCTTCTTCACAAGTTTTAGCAATCTCTACTGCATTTATATGATTAGCATCCCATCCACTACGAATTTTAACAGTTACAGGACATTTAACAGCTTTAACAACGGCACTAACTATTTCTTTTACTTTAGTAGGATCTTTAAGTAAAGCACTTCCTGCTTGTGCTCTTAACGCAACTTTAGGAACAGGACACCCCATATTAATATCAATAATATCAGGCTTCATATTTTCTTCTATATATTTAGCAGCCTCTACAAAACTTTTCACATCACTACCAAATATCTGTTGTGCAATAGGACGTTCAACATCTTCCATATAAAGCATATCAATAGTCTTTTTATTATCATAACATATTGCCTTATCACTAACCATTTCTGCATAAATAAGTCCACAGCCCATCTCTTTAACAATCTTGCGATAAGCACTATTACAAATACCTGCCATAGGAGCAAGTACAACTCTATTATCTATTTCTATATTACCTATTTTCCACATAAAATCACCTAACACTTGCAAAATATAAACTTTTATGTTACTATGAATATGTAAAAGAAATTTACATAAACTATTTAAGGGAACGTTCAACATTGCCTTGTTGAATGCCTACCCCATTATTTATTTTTTAGTGATAGACATTTGGTCTTTA
>CALVJE010000034.1 GCA_944331725.1 uncultured Bacilli bacterium
GATTATCTATTGTTCCATCACCATCTACAATACGAACGCTAGATTTTAGATTTATTGATGGCCGCACGCCATTCGAATTGCTCGAAGGCGAACCGCTGTTGTAGTAACCATCGTCGTTGACACACCGAACGTAAGACGAACTATATGGTGTTAGAGTCCACCAATAAAGTCCATTATTTAAATAGCCACTTCTTCCTCCATTATTACTAGATTGATATTCATACATATTAAGTAATCCTACTGCATCTTCTACTATTGTTGTTTCTGGAGGTTTACTTGATGATGTAGTCATAGTAGCATTCCACTTAGCATCTGTTACAATGAAATTCTCATAATCTCTTAAATTACCTAAAAAGCCATCTACACTTGTATCATTTAACCAGTCTTCCATATAACTGCCTTCAAAGTCTGTACTTCCACTTGAATAAGTAATTGCACTTATATTCCACTGTGTTACTAATTTTGTTGTTCCTGCTTCATTATTAACAGATACTGCTCTCCATAATTTACCACTATACCAGATATAGTTATTTGGATCAGTTCCTGTGATAAATGTATCTGTTCCATCATCAGAGGTATCTCCATTTGGTCCTAGATTAGATAATACTACATCACTAACTTTCTCTCCTTTAGATTGACTAGCTTCTACTCTTAACTTACCTTTAAATGTCTTACCACTAGCTTCCTCCACTGTTGCATCATAATCAATCCATATTCTTAATGTATAATTAATAGTTTGATCTGGACTTATAGTACCAGTATCTACTACTCTATTAGGATTACTTCCCATACTAGTTAAATCATTTGCACTTCCTGCAACACTATCTTTAGTTAAACTATATCTAATAGCAGAATCAGGCATTCTAGTTTCTCCTTCAGATAATGCAATATCATCTAAATATATAGTATAATCTGTATCTATATTACCTTCATTTACTAAACTAAAATTAAAACCATTCAAAGTCATCCCTTCAGAGTCTTCTAAAGGTATCTGTTTTTCTAAAGTTAATTCATTACTCTCCTCTAATCTTAATCCTAAACTACCTGCTCTAATAGCATATTCTTTTTCTCCGTGTAAAGTAGTTACTAAATAAGCGAAGGCTATCCCTATTAATAAAATAATGATTATAGCAACACTTATTATAATAACTTTTTTATTATTTTTTAAAGCTTCCCTCATATCTATAAACACCTCTATTTGTTATTCTATAGATAAATAATAACATAGATTTTTTGAAAAAAAAAGACTAATATCGTTATTTGATATTAATCTTACACTTATTATTTAACTGAATTAATTTGACTCATTACTTCATCAGCAAAGTTCTCTTCTTTTTTCTCAATACCTTCACCAACAGCATAACGAATCATAGAAACAATAGATCCTCCATTATTTTTAACATAATTACCTACTGTTACACTAGAATCTTTAATAAATTCTTGTTCTTCTAAACAAATCTCTTTATAAAATTTATTTAATCTACCAGTAACCATCTTTTCAGCTATATCTGCAGGTTTTCCTTCATTCATAACTTGTTCTTTAATTACTTTAGACTCGTGTTCAACCATATCACTTGGAACACTTTCTCTATCTACACATACAGGAGCCATAGCTGCAATATGCATTGCAACATCTTTAGCTATTTCTTCTGTAGTATTATCAAGTACTACTAAAGCACCAATCTTACCACCCATATGTAAATAACTACCAAATACCTCGCTATCAGTTTTCTCAACTAATTCACATCTTCTAAAAGATATTTTCTCTCCTATTTTAGCAGTTAAACTAACTAACTTAGTTTCTACAGTCTCACCATTATCATCAAAAGTTAATACATCTTCTTTTGTCTTTAAATCATTATTAATAATAGTATCTGCTAAATAATTAACAAAGTTAACAAACTCTTCATTCTTAGCCACAAAATCAGTCTCAGAATTAACTTCTAATATAACCGCTTTATTATCTTTAACTTCTATTTTACATAAACCTTCTGCTGCGATTCTACTTTCTTTCTTAGCAGCTTTACTAATACCTTTTTCTCTTAACCAATCAACTGCTTCATCCATATTACCATTACAAGCTTCTAATGCTTTCTTACAATCAAGCATTCCTGCTCCAGTCTTATCTCTTAATTCTTTTACATCACTTGCTTTAAACATAATTATTCATCCTTTCTATTTTTATACAAAAGGAAGGAGACTCCCTCCCTCCTAACCTTTTTTATTTAGATAAAGCTTCTATAATTTCAGCTTTCTTTAATCCAGTAGTAGAAATATTTTTTTCTTTAGCTATTTCTTTTAATTCAGCAACTGTCATTTTACTATAATCAACAGTCTCTTTTACTTCCTCTTTTTTAGTTTCTTTCTTTTCTTCTTTTATTTCTTTTTTCTCTACCTTTTTATCTTCTTTAACTTCTTTTTTATTTTCTTTCTTTATTTCTTTCTTATCTTTTTTATCTTTCTTAGCTTTATCTTCTTCTGTAATATAATCAATTACTTCATTACCATTAACTTCTGCAATAGCATTAGTTAAAGCTCCAATAAGTAATTTAACACTTCTTACAGCATCATCATTACCAGGAATAACATAATCAACCATATCTGGATCACAGTTTGTATCAACAACACCAAATACAGGAATATTTAAAATTCTAGCTTCTTTAATAGCAATCTCTTCTTTTTTAGGATCAACTATAACTATAGCTTGAGGAAGTTTTTTCATTTCTCTAATTCCTCTTAAGTTTTTATTAAGTTTCTCATATTCTTTCTTAAGATTAATAACTTCTTTTTTAGGTAATAAATCGAATGTTCCATCTTGTTCCATCTTTTCGATTTCTTCCATTCTTCTAATTCTAGATCTAATAGTTCTAAAGTTTGTTAATGTACCACCTAACCATCTTTCATTAACAAAATACATATTAGTTCTAACTGCAGACTCTTCAGCAGCTTCTTGAGCTTGTTTTTTAGTTCCAACAAATAGAACTTTTCCTCCATCTTCTGCAATTTTCTTTAATGCTTCATAAGCATTATCTAAACATTTAGATGTTTTTTGTAAATCGATAATATAAATATCATCTCTAGTTGTATAGATATACTCTCCCATCTTAGGATTCCATCTTCTTTTTTGATGTCCAAAATGAACACCAGCTTCTAATAAATAATTCATTGACACTACACTCATAAATCTTATCTCCTTTTCGTTTTAATCTTCTATTTTGTTCTAAAAATTATCACTGCTAGATTTCCTTGTTATTTTATTATCTAACATCCTAACAGCACTAGATAATTAAATTCCAAAATATGTTTATTTTTCTAAAGCTGCTACTATATCAGCTTTCTTCATACCTGTAGTTGCAATTCCTTTTTCTTTAGCAACTTCTTTTAACTCTGCAACTGTCATTTTACTATAATCAGTTTTCTCTTCTTTCTTAGTTGTAGTCTTCTTTTCAGTAGTCTTAGTCTCTTCTTTAGCTTTACTATTACTACTCTTAACAGTTACTTCATTAGTAGATTTAACTTCACTTGCTTTAATTTTACCTTCTTTACCTTTTTTAGCTACTTCAACTAATTCAGTAAATGCTTTAGGATCATTAATAGCAATCTCACTTAACATTTTACGGTTAACTTCTACACCTGCTTTATTTAATCCTTCTATAAATCTAGAATAACTAATACCATTTTCTCTACATGCTGCATTAATTCTAGTTATCCATAATTTTCTAAATTCTCTTTTCTTTTGCTTTCTATCACGAAATGCATATTGACCAGAATGCATTAATTGTTCTTTAGCACTCTTATAAAGTCTATGTTTACTACCAAAGTATCCTTTAGCTTGTTTTAATACTTTCTTATGACGAGCTTTTGTAACAGCTCCATTCTTAACTCTTGCCATACTTCATCCTCCTTAAATTAAATAATGTTTTTTAAACGATTTTGATCTGCTTTAGATAAGCTAGATGCACTTCTTTTCTTTCTATTAACTTTTCTTGATTTATAACCAACATTATGTCTACTACCTGGATGTCCTATTTTATAATCATTTTTTCTTTTCTTAAATACTTTCTTACTACCTTTATGTGTTTTTAATTTAGGCATTATAATTCCTCCTTCTACTTATCTTTCTTTGGTACTAAAAACATTGTCATAGTACGACCATCTAACTTTGGATGTTGATCAATTGTTGCATAATCTAGAGTCCTATTAGCAAATTTCTCTAATACTTCTTTCCCTAATTCAGTATGAGCCATTTGTCTTCCTTTGAATCTAATTGTAAGTTTAATCTTATCACCTTTTTGTAAGTACTTAATGACATTTCTAAGTTTAGTTTCAAAGTCTCCTACATCAATAACAGGAGATAATCTAAACTCTTTTAACTCTGCTTGACTTGCTCTTTGTTTTTTCAAAGCTTCTTTTTCTTTCTTTTGTCTTTCGTAACGGTATTTATTATAATCCATTACTTTACAAACAGGCGGATTTCCATTAGGATTCATTAAAACTAAATCTAAATTAGCATATTTTGCAAGTGTTCTAGCATCTTCTATAGATTTAATTCCAACTTGTTCTCCATTAGGACCAATAACTAATACTTCTTTAGCTCTTATTTGCTCATTAATTAATTGACTCTTATTATCTTTTGCTATAATTAACACCTCCATAAATTAAGAAAAGTGGATATATTAATACCCACTTAAAAAACCAAAATAATAATGTATTACTTATATCTAATCTTGGCTTTTTACCTATTGACTCACTTATCAATCAGGTGGTGGGGTATCCCATCTCTTTCCTTTTCTTCAACTATTCTATGCTAAAAAACTAAGTTTGTCAACATTTTTTTGCAATAAAAACTAGAGTTTTGCTCTCTAGTTCCTTTTTTAAGGTCCTGTTATGGTCGGAATCACCAGCTTTTTTAATAACACATAATCGCTTATGTAGCCATAATATAACATTAAATAATCTTAGTGTCAATGATAGCTTTTTAACTACTAATACTATTAGTTCCTTTTCTCTTTTTAGCTTTCTCCATAAAATACGCAAATATCTTCTTAGAATTAACATCATCACTAATAGTTATCTCTGGATGCCACTGTACCCCTAAACAGAAGTCATAATTCTTAAGCTCTACCGCTTCAATCACTCCATCAGAACTCTTTGCAACTACATTACACTCTTTAGTATAATCTACACGCCTTAAATGATGAGAATTAACCATTATTTCTTCCTTACCTAATATCTTATATAAAAGACTATTTTTATCGATAATAACAGAATGAGCTTCTTCTTTATAATCTTCTTTATAATGTAATTCTTTATTAGGAACATCTAAAAGTTTAAAGTTATCTATTTTATAGTTAGCAATCATCTGCATACCTAAACATACTCCAAGTATTGGAATGTTTCTCTTAAGACAAAAATATAAAACATAATAATCATATTTAGTAATTTTATCTCCACCAGGAATAAATAACCCATCTAACTTTTCTATCTGATATAAAATCATTTCTTGTTCCAGCCCAGTTAAATCAGGCGCTTCACTACTTTTAGTAGTAAAATAATCTATATCTTGAGGAGGTGTTAACATAATAGGTACACCTCCTGCTTTAATAATCGCTCTTCTTGTACTTTCCATACAGTACTCTATAGGTGTCCCCTTTTCATTAACACCACTTCTAGTTAAAATACCAATAATTGGTCCCATTAAAATTTAATCCTCTCTTCAATATAAGGAATAACTTCCTCAAGTTTTAATGTAACCTGTTCCATAGTATCTCTATCTCTTAAAGTAACAGTTCCATTTTCTATTGTATTATCATCAACAGTTAAACTAAAAGGTGTTCCAACTGCATCACTTCTTCTATATCTTTTACCAATAGATCCAGCTTCATCATAACTAACTGAAAACTCTTTAGATAATAATTTATAAATATCTAATGCTTTATCACTATGTTTTTTCTTAACTAAAGGTAGAATTGATACTTTATAAGGTGCAAGAAAAGGATGTACTTTTAATATTTCCCTTTCACTTCCATCTTCTAAAGTTTCTTTTTTATAAGCATCGCATAATATACTTAAAAACAATCTATCAACACCAACACTAGGTTCAATAACATAAGGTATATATTTCTCATTAGTATTAGGATCTAAATATTCTTGACTTATATTAGAAACTTTTTGATGACTAGATAAATCATAATCAGTACGACTTGCAACACCCCACAACTCACTAAATCCAAATGGATACTTATATTCAATATCAGTAGTAGCATTACTATAATGACTTAATTCTTCTTTTTTATGATCTCTAAGTCTTAAATTATCTTTATTAATACCTAAACTAAGTAAGAAATTATAACAATAATCTTTATAATATTTATGCCATTCTAACTCTGTTCCTGGTTTACAGAAAAACTCTAACTCCATTTGTTCAAATTCCCTTGTTCTAAATATAAAATTACCTGGAGTTATTTCATTTCTAAAACTCTTACCAATTTGACCAATACCAAAAGGTATTTTAAGTCTCATACTCCTCTCTACATTTAGAAAATCAACAAATATACCTTGAGCAGTTTCAGGTCTTAAATAAATAGTACTTTTACTATCTTCAGTAACACCTTGAAAAGTCTTAAACATTAAGTTAAATTCTCTAATATCTGTATAATCTAATGCTCCACAATTTGGACAAACTACATTATGTTCTTTAATATAATTCATTAACTCTTCGTGATTCATTCCACCAGCATCTTCTACTCCAGTAGCTTCTACTAATTTATCTGCACGATGACGAGTCTTACATTTCTTACAATCTATTAAAGGATCAGAAAAAGTTGCTAAATGTCCACTCGCTTCCCAAGTTTTAGGATTCATTAAAATAGCAGAATCTAATCCTACATTATTAATATCTTCTTGAATAAATTTCTTTAACCAAGCATTTTTAATATTATTTTTTAAAAGAACACCAACAGGACCATAATCCCAAGTATTAGCAAGTCCTCCATATATTTCACTTCCTTGGAATATAACTCCATATTGTTTACAATAATTAACTAAATCTTCCATCTTAATCTCATTCATTATCTAACCTTTCTCCTCTCATCACTTTCTTTATTAAATTTATTTTCATATTTCTCTAAATAATAAGCTAAATCATTTAAATTTTTCGCTTCATTAAAGTATTCTTTATAATTATCTCTAACAAGTCCTAATTTTCTTCTTTGCTCTAAATCTTTTAAAAGAAGATTATATATTCCATTAGGATTATATAAAATTAAAGGTTTATCCCCTTCTGTTTCCATCTTATTATTTAGAAAAGATAAAAACTCTGAAACAGTACCTGTCCCACCATCTAAGAAAATAATAATATCACTATTCTCATATAATTTTTCTAATCTTTCAAAAGTAGAATTCACAGGTATTTTGATATCAGCAGTACTTCTTCTAATTTCAAAACTATTACCTATAGATACAATTTCTCTTCCATTTTCTCTAGCAATCTCTTCAACAATTCCCATAGTACCATCTGTTCCAGCACCTTTAACAATTGTATATGGTTTCATTGTAAGCGCTTCTATTACAATCTTATTACTTTTATTAACCTCAACATTACCAGGATAACTTCCACACATAATTCCTACTTTCAAACAAACCACCTCCGTTTAATCACTTCATATTTCTTATTATATACACTATAGATTTAAAAGTCTAGGTAAAAATATTGATATACCAATAATAACTGCAAATATCGCTGCAACAAGCACTGCCCCTGCTGCCGCATCTTTAGCAACTTTAGCCTTAGCCCTTTTCTCTTCTGTTACAAGATCAACTACATTCTCTAGTGCAGTATTCATAAGTTCTAAAGAAAGAACAAGTGCAAAAAGTACAAAACAAACTCCCCATTCTACAAAAGTAATTTTAAAGACTATCCCTGCTATTATTACTAATATCATAACAAGAAAGTGAATTACCATATTTCTTTCGTGTTTTAAGGTATAAAGTATTCCATTAAAACCATAAGATAAAGTCTTTAATAAAGGTTTCTCCTTTTCTTTAGGTTTAAAAGTCTTTTCAAAAAAGTAAATTAATACTAAAAGAATTACAAGTCCTAAAATAACTCCCCCAACTACATCTGTTACATAGTGAACATTAAGTATTAACCTACTTAAACAAATTAAAACAATTAATGTAGTTAAAAGAGTTGTTCCAATTACCTTATATTCTTCCTTACATTTACTTCTTCTAAGTAAATATATTAAAAATCCATAATAAGTAGTAGCAATTAAACTATGCCCACTAGGAAAACTATAACTAGATAAAAGTTCACTTCCAATTAAAGGTCTTTCTCTTAAAAAGATATTCTTACTTACTATAATAATACCAGCACTAATTATGGTATTAATTATAACAAATATTCTCTCGTGATTAGTATTAAGTAAAAATATAAGTATAAGCGTAATTATAATTATCGCCTGACTCGATGCTAAAGATGTAACCACATTAGCACAGGTTGTTAAAAAATCTATCTCATTAGTAGATAATAAATTATAAATATTATAATCTATCACTCCTGTCAAATCTAACAAAACACATATAGTTAAAATAACAAATAAACTTAATAAAATTATCAATCTCTTCTTCATCAAACCACTACCTATCTTACTTTAATTCTATCACATTCTTTAACATTTTTTTACTATTTAAATAAATCCCTGTATATCTATCATAATAATCCTCTAAAAATTTATTTATTTCCATATTTACTTTAGAATTAACATCTATTTTCGTAATTTTCTCTAAATCAACATAATAATACATCTGTAAAAGTTTAATCGCTTTATCACTATAATATCCTTCATTTTGATAACAGTCTTTGCAAATAAAGCCACCTGCCGTAGGACTTAAACTAACTATATTAGTAGTTTTTCCACATACTGCACAACCTGTAACTACTGGACTAACACCTAAAAAATCTAAATATTTAAGCTCTAATATATTAGTAACCACCTCAGAACTTAAACCATTCTCTATTTTATCCAAGGCACTGATTAACAAAGGAAGTATAGCTTCATCCTTAGATTGTTTAACTACTTGCCTTGTAAGATCTAAAAGATATGATGCATATACAACTCTTTTTAAATCCATAATAGTCTTAGGATAATCATTAATAACATCAATACTAATTAATGAGGATATTCCATTCTCTTTATAATAGAAATGAAATACACCATATACTAATTTTCTAGAACTACCTCTAAGTTTACTTTTTAAGTTACGACATCCTTTAGAAATAATACCTATAAGACCATACTCACTAGTCAAAACATTTAATATTTTACTAGAATCACTATAATTAGTCTCGTTAAGAACTAGTCCCTTCACGTCCACTATCTTCATTATTTTCACTTTCCTTTATAGACTTTGCTAAAAGAAAATATCTAATATCTCCAGTTTTCTTAAATAAATTCCAAATTATTTCATAATTATTCATATTATCACCTATTAATATAATGATTAATAAGTAATTTTTTTATTCATCTTTACTATCAATT
>CALVJE010000035.1 GCA_944331725.1 uncultured Bacilli bacterium
GTTACTCTATCTATGAAGTAGGAATCCTTGGAGGTAACGACAAGGTAAAAACAAACTTGTTTGTTTTATTTGTTCTAATATGTAAACTTCTTTTACATATTCATAATAGCATAAATGTTAAATTTATGAAAATTTATTTTTTGACAAATTTTTGTGCAAGACAATAATTTGCTTTTTAAATTGTTTATTTCTAATATAAAATATGTTAAAATATATATCGGAGGAGATTCCTATGGAAGAACATATTATAAATATGGATGAGAAAAATACTCTAGCTATGAAACTTCTTCATTACTTTATTACTGAAAAAGGATATACACCTATAATATTACAAGGTGCTGATGATGAGATTTGGCTTGAAAATTTAGATGAAGATTATAAAGTAGTTAGATTAGTAATGAGATATATACATAATAATGAACAATATAAATTTGATATTTTTAAGACTAATAGAATCTTAAGAAAAATAAAGAAAAAGACTTTATCATTTAAATTAAATACTCTAAGTATCTTTTTAGATCTTGGTGGTAGTGTAGATTTAGATGAATTTAAAACAGATAATATTACTGCAGTTGAAGTACACGAAGATTCTGATGTTAAGAAAAATAAACTATTAAAATCTGTATTTCCTGATCTTTCTCGTAAGCTTAGATTTAGTGAAGAAGGAATAGATTTATTTGTTAAAGTTACTAACGATATAAATGATCATAATAAAAAAGATCAAGAGAAAGTTGCAGATGTATTTTCTCCTAAGAAACCTATTATTACTTATGCTTTAATTATTATAAACTTATTTGTATTTTTATTTCCTATGTTTTATGGAAACTCTGATCAAATATATAATTTATTTGCATCATATGGACCTTTTGTTAAAATGGGAGACTATTACAGATTATTAACTGCAGCATTTTTACACGCTAATATTGCCCATCTTATTTTCAATATGTATGCTCTATGGATTATTGGTATGCAGTTAGAAAGCTTTATAGGTAGATGGAGATATTTAGTAGTTTACCTATTTAGTGCTATAACAGGATCATTATTATCAGTAATTATTACACCTGATGCTGTTAGTGTAGGTGCAAGTGGTGCAATATTTGGTTTACTTGGAGCCTTACTATACTTTGGATATCATTATAGAGTTTATCTTGGTACCGTTATTAAAAGTCAAATAATTCCTTTAATAGTTATAAATCTTTTATTAGGCTTTATGGTACCAGGCATTGATAATGCCGCTCATATAGGTGGATTAATTGGTGGAGCTTTAATAATGATAGGTGTAGGAGTTAAATATAAAAGTAGTAACTTTGAAAAAATTAATGGGCTTATTGTTAGTGCAATCTATTTAGGATTTTTAATCTATATGGCTTTCTTTATATAAGCCTTTTTCTTTAAAATATTTTACGAACTAAAGTTTTATTTTAAATATTAAATGAGTATAACCGGAGGTGATAACTTGATAGTAGGTGTTTTAGTAGAGATAACTAATAAAAGTGTTGATAGAGTTTTTGATTATCTAGTCCCTAAAAATTTAGAAGATAAAATAGAAATAGGTAAAAGAGTAAAAGTTCCTTTTGGTAATAGAATTTTAGTAGGTTTTATTTTAGAAAAAGATAAAGAAAGTGATGTAAATAATTTAAAAGAAATAGAAGAAGTTTTAGATGAAGAAGTAATACTTACTAAAGAATTATTAGATTTAGGAGAATATTTACATAAAACAACCCTAGCTTCCTTAATAAGTTGTTATCAAGTAATGCTTCCTAAAGGTTATAAAGCTAGTATTAAAGGTAATGTTAATAAAAAATATAAGAAAGTTTATTATTTAAATGATTTTAATAAGAAATTAACTGATAAACAAAAAGAAGTTGTAGAATTGTTTAAAAATAAAGAAAAATTAAATCGTGATGAGTTAAAAGATGTCTCTATATCTATTCTTAACACTTTAGTTAAAAATAATGTTTTAAAAGTTAGGGAAGAAGAAGTTTATAGATTAGGCTATGAAGAAAGTGATAAGAAAATAAAAAAATTAACTCCATTACAAGAAACCGCTGTTAATAATATTTTAAATACAGAAAATACAGTTTCTTTACTATATGGAGTTACTGGTAGTGGTAAGACCGAAGTATATATGGAACTTATTGATAAGTATTTAGAAAAAGGATTAAAAAGTATTGTTTTAGTACCAGAGATATCTTTAACTCCTCAGTTAATTAAACGTTTTGAAGAAAGATTTGGAAATAATATCGCTCTTTTACATAGTGCCTTATCAGATGGAGAGAAATATGATGAATATAGAAGAATCGTAAAAGGAGAAGTAGATATTGTAATAGGTGCTAGAAGTGCAGTTTTCGCACCACTTAAAAATCTTGGTCTTATCATTATCGATGAATGTCATAGTGATTCTTATAAACAAGATAATAATCCTAGATATAATGCTAAAGATATCGCTATTAAACGTGCAAAAGATAATAATGCAAAAGTAGTACTTGGTAGTGCAACACCAATGTTAGAAGAATATGCTAGAGGGCTAAAAAATGTTTTTAATCTTGTAACATTAGACAAAAGAGTTAATGGTAAGGAACTACCTAAAGTAGAACTCATTGATATGAATAAAGAAATAGATAAATCTAAAGGACATTTTTCGCTACCTTTAATAGATGAAATTAATAAAACTATAGAAAAAGGTGAACAAGTAATACTTCTATTAAATAGAAGAGGTTACTCATCATTTGTTACTTGTTCTAATTGTGGTGAATCTGTTAAATGTCCTAACTGCGATATAACTCTTACATATCATAAAAGTAGTAATATCTTAAGATGTCATTATTGTGGTTATGCTACTAAATATGAGGTTACTTGTCCTAAATGTCACGAGAAATCATTAAAAGATTTAGGAGTAGGAACTGAGAAAATAGAAGAAGAAATAAAAGATATTTTTCCTACTGCAAGAGTCCTTAGGATGGATGTTGATACTACTAGTAAGAAAGGTGCTCATAAAAAACTGGTTGATACTTTTAGTGAGGGAGAAGCAGATATTCTACTTGGAACACAGATGGTTGCCAAAGGATTAGATTTTCCTAATGTTACTTTAGTAGGAGTAATAAATGCTGATACTTCACTAATGCTTCCTGACTTTAGAAGTAGTGAGAAAACTTTTGATTTACTTAGTCAAGTAGCAGGTAGAGCAGGAAGAAGTGAAAAGTCTGGTAAGGTTATTTTTCAGACCTTTAACCCTGATAATTATGCTATTAAAAATGCTAAGAATAATGACTATGTAACTTTTTATAAAGAAGAAATGAAAAATAGAAAATTAATGAAATATCCACCTTACTATTATCTAGTATCTTTAAATATATCTAGTAAAGATAGTAATACTGCTTTAATAGAATCTAAAAAATGTGAGAAAGTATGTCATAAATATTTAGATAAAACTATTATTTTAGGACCAAGTCCTGCAACTATATTTAAAAAACAAAATATTTACTATTATCAGTTAATATTAAAATATCAATATCAAGATAATATCTATGAAGTATTAGAAAAACTAGTAGAGCATTATGCTACTAATAATAAAGTTAATCTAGATGTTGACTTTAATCCTATCCATTTGTAGAATAAAAATAAGAAAGAAGTGATAATGATGAGTGAATTACCTAAGAAAATAGTTAGTATTAAAGGCATTAGAATAGCTTATTTAGGTGGATTAGTATTATACGAATACACATTAAATGAAGGGCAAGCTGATGAAGCTTCTATTTCTTTTAAAATACCAAAGTCTTCTAAACCAGGTGTATCTTTTGATATTATTGATAATACTCGTGATTTTGTAAATGGTTTTAAAGTAGTACAAACTGCTGATAAAAAATTTGCTTATGTAAGAGAAAATGATAGAGCACTATTACCATATAGGTACGATATTGCCACTGACTTTAATGAATATGGATATGCTATGGTTGGCAAAAATGGAAGCGTCTCTTGGATAGATAAAGAATTTAGATATTTTAATGCTAAAGAAGAAAAATTTTTAAATGAAAAAGAAAATGACTCTGATATATTCAACGGTTACCTAAGTATTACTGATTTTAGTAAAGGAATTAACCCTTTATCTAGAGTATGTTATTTTGGAAATAATAATTTAGTTAGTTATTTTGGTATTGATGGTAAAATTAAAGAATTTTATAAATTCGATGGAGAAAATATTAGAGAAGATTATCCAAATAAAACGTTTTCATATTATACTACAGGTTTTAATGATAAAGGATATGCTATTTCTAATAATGGTGAACATATTCTTCTATCTAGTGGCTATTATATATCTACAAAAGATCTAATAAGACTAAATGATGAAAAAGGATTTTTAGATCCAATAAATAATGAAATAGAAAAACTAGAACAAGAATATTCTAAATTTTTAAAAGATGTATGCGAAAATACTACAACTATTGCAGATAATTTATTTAAAAGTGACAATCCTAATGGACAATATGATATAGGTAGTATAGAACTAAAACAAGAAGAACTTATCTCTATATATGGTAAAGCTGTTTATGAACGAGCTTTAACTGATAATACTTTTGCTTATTTGATTATTAATAGAGAAATTATTTCAGAAATAATAGATTTAAGATTATTAAAAAATTTACTTCGTGAAAAAAGAATAGGTTCATATATAGATGGTAAAGAAAATATCTTTTATTATAATGATTATAAACTTGGTAAGGCTAAAAAGTTACATAAGATAGGAAAGTCAAATATTTAATAATTTTAAAGTATTGTTATTTATATTATAATATAAAAGTAATAAGATAGATACTTGCATAAACATAACATTTATGATATTATGTATTTGTCAAAGAAATTTGCATAAATTAAAAAAGAGAACATTCAATGTCGCATTGTTGAATGCTTCTCCTGTAAAAAGGATTTTGCACCTAATTAAACAGTATGTTTGTTAGGTGCTTGCTTTTTGTTTTATATTATATAAGTATTATTATTATCACAAAAAGTAATACAATAAGTAAAATTATGATAAAAATCAATGATGATACTAAAAAATCTTTTTTACTCATATGCATCACCTCCAAATATATATACTCGGAGATAACGCCCAACCATTAAATGTTCTCATATATATAGTATCATACTATAATCTATATAACAATAGAACAACTAATAATTTTAACTGGTAATTTATGGAAGTAAGGGACTTAGATATTCTAACTCTTTTTTTTTGACATATTATTTATTAGGTGATATAAATGTTATTTAATTTATTTGATAGTCTAAGAGGTTTCTTTACTTTTACAGCCAGTTATTCTAATCAAGTCTTTAAAGAACCACTATCAAAAGAAGATGAAGAAGAATGTATTAAAAAGATGGGTGAGGGTGATAAAGAAGCTCGTAATAAACTAATAGAACACAACCTTAGATTAGTCGCTCATATTGTTAAGAAGTTTGATTATAAAAACGTTGATCAAGATGACCTTATTAGCGTTGGTACTATTGGTCTTATTAAAGGAGTAGATACCTTTGTTCCAAATAAAGGGAATCGTCTTACAACTTACTGTGCTAAATGTATTCAAAATGAAATCCTAATGTACTTTCGTGCTAATAACAAAAATAATAAAAATATCTCTTTAAATGAACCAGTTGGTTTTGATAAAGAAGGTAATGAAATATCAATACTTGATGTCATAAAAGCACCACGTCCTGACTTTATAGAAGAAATAAATCTAAAAGATAATGTTAAATTATTAAATGACTACTTAAAAGTTTTAAGTAAAAGAGAAAGGGAAATTATTGTTAAAAGATATGGACTTGAAGGAAATGATTTATGGACTCAAAAACAAATCGCTGATAAACTAAACATTTCTAGAAGTTATGTATCTCGTATTGAAAAACGTGCTTTAACTAAAATACTTAGAGAATTTATTAAAAATAATAAGTATAATAACTTAGACTTTGAATAAAGACTTACTTAATCTGTTCTTCTGTTTGTAAAAAATAATAATATAAACACTTCTTGGGTACAATAGTAATGTTGTTATTTAGGCTACTAACTGTTATACTAATATTAGGAGATGTTATAATGTTTAAAAGAAAAATTAAAGGAAGAAGAATTTCTAAAAGTTATAAATTTATAAATACTACTGTTACTTTAGTACTTTGTCTTTTTATTTTTCTTTTTTTGGTTGTTCCAAAAGTTAAACTTAATGATTCAATTAATGAAGTAATAAATATTAATTCATCCTATAATAATAAGGGAATAACAGTAGATTCATTTTTCTTTAATAAATCTATAGTTAAATCAATTAATAAAATAGATACAAGTAGAGTAGGTGTTAATGAGATAAATTATACATATAAAAATAATTTATTTACGTATCATATTAAACAAAATGTTATAGTTAAAGATATAGAAAAACCTAAAATAGTCTTAAATGGTAATACTAAAGAATACTACTGTCCTAATGGTAAATATAAAGAATTAGGTTATAAAGCCTATGATAATGTAGATAAAGATATTACAGATTCAGTTAAAATTAAAAAATATGATGATAAAATAATTTACAGTGTTAAAGATAGTAGTGGTAATGAAAAAGAAATTGTAAGATATATAGAAAAAGGAGATATAGAAAAACCTACTATTACTTTAAATGGTAATAACACAGTTTTTATTCCTTTAAATAGTACTTATACTGAAGAAGGAGTTACAGTCTTAGATAATTGTGATAAAGACTTAACTAGTGATGTAAATATTATTAATATGATTGATACTACTAAAGTTGGAGACTATAAAATTAAATATAAAGTTAAAGATAAAAGTAATAATAAGAGTACTATTCTAAGAAATATTAAAGTAAGAGAAAATTTAACACCTAATACCATATATCTTACCTTTGATGATGGACCAAGAGATGGTACTACTGATAAAATATTAGATATCTTAAAAGAGAAAAATATAAAAGCGACATTCTTTGTTACTAATAATGGTAGTGATGATCTAATTAAAAGAATTGTTAATGAAGGACATTCTATTGGTATTCATACTGCATCTCATAGATATGATATTATTTATGCATCTTTAGATAATTATTATAATGACTTAGAACAGGTTCATAATAGAATTTATAATCTTACAGGTGTTGATACTAAACTACTTAGATTTCCAGGTGGATCTAGTAATACTATTTCTAAAAAATATAGTGAAGGTATTATGAGTACTTTAACTAAAGATGTAATCGCTAAAGACTATCAATATTATGATTGGAATATAGATAGTACAGATGCTATTTCTAGTACTTCTAAAGATGATATATATAATAATACTATTAATAGTATATCTAAAGATAAATATAATGTTATATTAATGCACGATACTAAAAATAAAACAGTAGAGGCCCTTCCTATGATTATTGATTATGCTAAGAGTAATGGTTATACTTTTAAAAGTATAGATATTAACACTATGCCTTTAATGCAGAAAGTAAATAACTAGAAATATATGGAAATTTAGTATATACTATATATAAAGGAGTAAAACTATGAAATATTTACCAGATATTTATAAAAGAAATATTTTTGATATTAATTATAAAAAATTAAAAGATGAAGATATTAAGTGCTTAATATTTGATTTAGATAATACTTTAGTAAAGATAGATAGTATAGAAGTAGATAAAAAAACTATAGAGTTAATTACAAAATTAAAAAAAGATTTTATAGTACTTATAGTATCTAATAGTCCTAAAAAACGTGTTAAAATATTTTTAGATAAGCTAGATATAGATGGTTATCCTTTCGCTTTAAAACCTAGTATTAGATCATTAAAGAAAATAAAAGATAAATATAATCTGTCTAATAAAAATATTGCCATTATAGGAGATCAATTTATTACAGATATGGGATATGGTTATAAAGGTAAAATAAAAAAAATATTTGTTGATCCTATTGCGATTAAGGATTTAAAGATTACTAATATTAATAGATTTTTTGAAAATAAAATAATGTCTAAATATAATAAACTTAATAAGTTTAGGAAAGGAAAGTATTATGAATAGTGAAAAATATTGTCTTGGATGTGGAGTAAAATTACAAGATGAGAATGTTTTAGGAGAGGGGTATACTACTAGTTTAGATAATGACTTATGTCAAAGATGTTTTAGGATTAAAAACTATGGTGAATATCAAACTGTTACTAAAAGTAATGATGAGTATTTAGAGATTATTAAAAGTATAGGAGAAACTAAAGATTTAGTTTTATATATTGCAGATTTACTAAATTTAGAAGAAGATATTACAAAGATTAGAGAACTTATTCCTAATAAAATGATACTTGTTTTAAATAAAAAAGATGTCTTACCTAAATCAGTTAAAGAAGAAAAGATAATAGAGTATTTTTCTAATTTAGATAAACCTTTTGATAAAGTAATAGTTATTAGTTCTGTTAAAAATTATAATATAGATTATTTACTAAAACAAATTAAATTATATCAAACTACTAATAATGTATATGTAATAGGACATACTAATGCAGGTAAGAGTACTTTAATAAATAAACTATTAAGGAATTATTCTACTAGTGATAGAGAACTAACAATGTCACCACTTCCATCTACTACGTTAAATACAGTTAAAATAGATATTAATGAATATTTAACTTTAATTGATACCCCTGGTCTTGTTGATAGTGGTAGTATTGTTAACTATATTAGTGATGATGAATTTAAGAAGATTAGTCCTAGAAAAGAGATAAAACCTAAGACTTTTCAAGTTAAAAAAGGTCAATCCATTATTGTTGATGATATATTAAGAGTAGATTATGTAGAGGGTGAAAAAAATAGTTTGACTTTCTATATGTCTAATGATTTAAAAATAAAAAGAATATCTAGTAAACATAATAATTTAAAAGATTTACAAAAAAGGACTTATGAGGTTGGTTTTAAAAAAGATATATGTATCAATGGATTAGGATTTATAAAAATCGTTAATAAAGGAGTAATAGATGTTTATTTAGATCCTAAAATCACTACTTATGTTAGAGATAATCTAATATAAGTTTTTTTATTGACACAAATTATCTATTATGATACTTTATAGATAGATGGGAGACTTTATTAATAGATGGAAGTAAGGAGGAGATGAAAAAATTAAAAAAGTATGAATTTTGTAAATTGAGAGATTTTTTGATATCAATATTTAAAATTCCCTTAGAGAAAATATTAAATTGAGAGTCTATTTTCTTTGAATTTTAAAAATTGCCTTTTTGCATTAGTTTTAAGAGTATG
>CALVJE010000036.1 GCA_944331725.1 uncultured Bacilli bacterium
TATTTTTAGTGAAGATTATCAAAATATAATTGAAGAAAAAATAGAAGAATTAAAAGATAAAGCCGATTATACCCTAGAAGATCCTTTATTAATTCATAATCCATATGGTACTGGTAGTTTATCTTATTACTTATATTATACTGATAGTGATGAAGATTTAGATTATAAAATTGAAACAGAAGGATATAGTAGTTTTGAACAAGAAATATCTCATAAAGATAGCAATGAATATCAATTAGTTGGTTTTGTTCCAGGAGAAACTAATACTCTAACACTTACTAGTGGAGATGAAGAATATGAGTTTACTATTACAACTCCTAAATCTGAAGCTGATATCGATACACAGGTAGAAGTAGTAGAAGGAGATAGTGAAGAAGAATTAACAGATGGTCTTTATGCGCTTTTAGGACACGATAAAAACTACAACTCTAATATTTATCTATATGATAATGAAGGAGTACTAAGAGAAGAGCTTGTTCTAGATAGTTATAGAGCAGACCGTATTATCTTTGATGATGATTATATGTACTATGCTTATAATAAAAAAGGTATAGTTAAAGTAAATGATCTAGGTAAAATAGAAGAGTTCTATGATTTAGGAAACTATACAATGCATCACGATATGGTTTATGATGAAGATAATAATCGCTTTGTAATATTAGTTAATGAAGATGGTACTGATACTATTGAAGACGTTATAATTACAGTAGATTTAGATACTAAAAAGATAGAAAAAATAGTTGATATGAAAGACTTACTACCAGAATTTTACTTAAATGCTGTTAAACCAGAAGGTAAAAATACTTATGGTGGATATGAACTTGACTGGATTCATTTAAATAGCCTATCTCTAATAGGAGATGATATTGTATTAAGTTCAAGAGAGTTAAGTACTATAATCTATATTAGTGATGCTTATACTGACCCTAGTGTTAAATACTTATTAACAGATGAATCTGTTACAGAAGATACATCATATGGTGACTTACTATATGAAAAAGTAGGAGACTTTGTTTCTCAAGCAGGACAACATAGTATTACTTATTACACAGATGAGACTCTTGAAGATGGAGAGTATTACTTATATATGTTTAATAACAATTACCAAGGTGCTAGAACAAGACCTAACTTTGATTGGTCAAATTATCCTGGTACTGGTACTTATAATGAAGGAGAAACATCATACTTCTATCAATATAAAGTTAATGAAAATGATAAGACTTATGAATTAGTTAAGAGTTTTGAAATACCTTACTCAAGTATAGTAAGCGATGTTGAAATACTTGATGGTGGTAATGTTGTTGTCGGAAGTGGTAAAGACAACTCCTATGGTGAATATGATAACGATGGTAATTTAATTAGACAATTTAATTACAACTCTAAGAAATATGCTTATCGTGTCTTTAAATATGAATTTAATAACTTATTTGATTAGAAAGAGTCTAGTGATAGACTTTTTTCTTTTTATCTGATAAAATATAAGCGTATTTTGAAGGGGATGATGTTAATGAAAGAAAAAGTTTTAGAAAAAGGAGAACTATTAGAAACATTATATGTTTTATTTAAAGATTTAAGTAAGAAAAAGATAAAGAACTATCTAAAAGATGGTGGAGTTTTAGTTAATGGCAAAGTTGTAACAAAGTTTGATACTCCTGTTAAGAAGAATGACATTATTGAACTTAGCAAGATTAATAAAACTCATAAGAAGAGTAATCTTGATATTATCTATGAAGATGAATATTTCTTTGTAATTAATAAACCTGCTGGACTTTTATCTATTAGTACTACTAAAGAAAAAGAAAAGACTGCCTATCACCAGGTTAGAGAGTTTATTAAAAGTAGAAAAAAGAATGATAAAATCTTTGTCTTACATCGTCTTGATAAAGACACATCAGGAGTCTTAGTCTTTGTAAAAGATAATACTCTAAAAAATCTCTTACAAAATAATTGGGATAAATATGTTAAAACAAGAGAATATGTCGCTTTAGTAACAGGTAATGTAAAAGATGTAGATGACTATACTTGTTACTTAAAAGAAATAGGACCTGATAAAGTTATTGTTACTAATAAAAAAGAAGGTAAAATTGCCGTTACTTCTCTTAAGACAATTAATAAAAATAATAAATATAGTCTTGTTAAAGTTAATATTAAAACAGGAAGACGTAATCAAATAAGAGTAGTTTTAAATCATTTAGAAAGTCCTATAGTAGGAGATAAAAAGTATGGGGGTATTAAATCTAATAGACTTTATTTACACGCTAGTAAATTAACAATAACTAATCCTCTTAATAATAAAACTTATACATTTGAAAGTAGTGTTCCTACATCATTTAAGAAGGTGTTTAAGAATGAAAAATAAAAGTGAAGTAGAACATAGTCTTATAACTAAATATCGTAAAGATATCTGGCGTAAATTTATGAAAGCAGTTAGGGACTATGAATTAGTAAGTGAAAATGACCATATCGCTGTTTGTATATCTGGAGGAAAAGATTCTGTTTTACTTGCAAAATGTTTAGAAGAGTTAGCTCACCACGGTAAGACTGACTTTAAACTATCATATATCGTTATGAATCCTGGTTATAAAGAAGAAACTTTAAAAGTAATAAAAGATAATTTAGAATCTTTAGGTATCGACTATAAAATATTTGACTCAGATATCTTTGAAGTTGCAAACAAACTAGATAAAGATCACCCTTGTTATATGTGTGCCAGAATGCGTAGAGGTTTTCTTTATAAAACTGCAAAAGACCTAGGATGTAATAAAATTGCCTTAGGGCATCACTTTGATGATGTAATTGAAACAATACTACTATCAATGTTTTATGGTGGAGAATTTAAAACAATGTTACCAAAATTACACAGTACTAATTTCCCTGGTATGGAACTAATTAGACCACTATATTTAGTAAGAGAAGAATCTATAAAAAAGTTTTGGCAATATAATGAATACACCTTTATAAATTGTGCCTGTAAATTTACAGAAAATAAAAATATTGAGAACAATTCTAAACGACTTGAGATCAAAAAACTATTAGAACTCCTTAGAGAAAAAAGTGATGTTATTGATAATAATATCTTTAAAAGTACAGAGAAAGTTAATTTAGAAACACTTCTAAGTTACCAAGATGAAGGTAAAGTTACTTCCTTTTTAGACCGTTACTAGGTCTTTTTTTGTATAAAAAAATAATCATTTAATCATTACTAACTTAGGAGATGATTAAATGGCAAATAATAAAGTATTAATTAGTGGAGTAAAAACATCTGATTTAAAAGTATTAACAACAGAAGAAATGAAAGAATTATTTAAAAAAGTCCAAGATGGTGATAAATTTGCAAGAAATGATTTAGTTAGTGGAAATTTAAAACTAGTTTTAAGTATTCTAAGAAAAGTAAATACTAAAAATGAAAACTTAGATGATCTTTTTCAAGTAGGATGTATTGGACTAGTTAAAGCGATAGATAATTTTGACTTATCACACAATGTTAAATTTTCAACTTATGCTGTTCCAATGATCCTTGGAGAAATAAGAAGATATTTACGTGATAATAATAGTATTAGAGTAAGTCGTTCTACAAAAGACCTTGCTTACAAAGTCATAAAACTAAAAGAAGAATACTTTATGGAAAAAGGAGAAGAATTACCAATAGAGATAATTGCAGAGAAATTAGATGTAACTACTTATGATGTAGTCTTTGCACTCGAATCATTAAAAGATCCTGTTTCTATGTTTGAACCAATTTATAATGATGGTGGCGATACAATTTATGTATATGACCAAATAGAAGATAAAAGAAGAACTGGCTCTGTTGCTTTTGAAAAACTAGCTACTAATGATGCTGTTAATTCCCTAAAAGAAAAAGAACAATTTATTTTAAATGAACGCTACATAATAGGAAAAACACAAATGGAAATAGCTAAAGATATGGATATTAGTCAAGCCCAAGTATCAAGACTAGAAAAAAATGCAATAAAGCAGTTAAAGAAAACCTTAAGATAAGAATAATTAATCAAAAAAAACATATCTTTAAGTAGTTAGAGAGTGATATTATGAGGCTATCTGATTTACAAAATAAAGATATTGTTAATATTATAGATGGTAAAAACATAGGTAATATCATCGATGCTAAAATAGATGAGAGAAATGGTGCTATTATTAGTTTATTAGTAGAATCTAAAGGAAAACTCATCTCTTTTTCTAGAGGAGAAGATATGGAGATAAAATGGCAAAATATAGAAAGAATAGGTGAAGATGTCATTTTAGTTAGATTGAATTAGGTGGAGTATAATGAAAAAATCTACTATTTTATTAATTATTTTAATAATATCATTTATAACTAGTATCATAATGATTTTATCAACTGGTAAGAATTTAGAAAAAGTAATAGTTAGTTATTCTACAAAAGAAGTAGAAAGAATCGCTAATGTTATTTTAAATGATGTAGTTTCTTTAGAAGATGATTTTTTTGATAAAGAATTTTATAATATAATAAAAGATGAAGAAGGAAATATCTCTTTAATTGATTTTGATACTAAAATTACTAATGATATTTTAAAAAATATAAATGATAAAGCTTTAAAAAAATTAACACAATTAGAAAAAGGAAACAGTAAATATCTAGAACTATCAGATTCCTTAAAAGGAACAAGACTGACATATTTAGATAATGGTATAGTATGTGATATACCTTTAGGTGTACTTTTAAATAATTCCTTACTTGTAAATTTCACCACAAGTATTCCTATTAAATTCTCTTTTATTGGTACTGTTTCTAGTAATATGTTTACTAATGTTAAAGAATATGGCTTTAATAATGCTTTGATTGAAATAGGTATAGAAGTAACGATAAAAGAACAAATTACAACGCCTCATTCTACTAAGAATATACCAGTAACTACTAAGATTAATTTAGCAACCCAAGTAATACAAGGAAAAGTCCCTTTATATTACAATGGAAATTTTACAACTAGTTCTAACACTTTTTCTACAAAAGTTCCCTAATTTATGTTAAAATTAAATTGGTGATTAAAGTGATTAAATTATTAGATAATAATTATGAAATAGAAAAAGGTAAAGAAAATTTTAATGAAGAAGAAACAAAATATCTTTTTACAGAATATTTTTTAGACTTCGATTATGTTTTAGGAGATTATTCTTACGGAAAATTAAGATTAAAAGGGTTTAAAGATAGTAATAATGCTAAAGTCAAAGATATAAATAATATAAAAAATATAGATAACTATATAAAAGAATATTGTGCTCCTGGTTCTAAAATTTTTATCCTAAAAAATGTAAAAAACAAATAAAATAGTAAAAAATAGAAAATAGGGCTTTCTCTTTTCTTTTTTTTATGCTAAAATTATTTATAGAATAGTAAAGGGAGGAAATAGGATGAACGAAAATACAAAAAGAGTAACAATGTCAATTATTGGTGAAGACGGTTCTATTGATGAAGTAGAAGTTGTAATTGCATTTGAATTTAAAGATACAAAAAATGAATATGTTGTATATACAAAAAATGAAAAAGACGAGAATGGTAATGTAACTGTTTATGTTTCTAGAGTTGATAGAAGTGGTGAAACACCAAGACTTTATGGTATTGATGATGAAGAGGAATGGAATAGAGTTAAAGATGTATTAAGAAAATTATCAAAAAAAGAACAATAATATTTGATAATTAGTTGGAGGCGAGTATAATGAACAGACAAAATGATGACTTTGAACTAAAACATTCACCAGAAGAAACGTATGCTGGTGATGCTAATAAAATAAAACTTAAAGTAGCATCTTATACTACAATATTAGAGGTTGAACGTGCTTATTTAGAAGAAGAAAAAAATAAAGCGGCTATAGAATTATCTGAAACGACAGTTAAGGCAAATGATGAAAATTCATCTTTGGAAGATAAGAAAAAGGTAGAAGAGCTTTCTAGAAAATACCAAGATATTAATTCAACTTTAGAAAGATTTATGGAAAAACGCGAAAAATTCCTAGATATAGCAAAGAAAGCCTTAAGATTACCTCAAAGTAATTTAGATGAATTAGAAAAGAATGGAAAAACTGTTTTTGATGGTGAAACTATAGTTAGAGATGATTTGGAAAGTAAGTTAGATGTTAGTTTTGAAGAAGCACAAAAACCACTTGTTGACGAAAAGAGTAATGAACTTGTATTTAACTCTATTGATCCAGAAGTAATTAGAGAAGAAGTGGAAAAGGCAATTTATAGTAATGAAAAAGATGATGAAGGCTTAACTGATGCTGATCGTATAGATGAGAACTTGACAGATAAAAATCTTGAAAAAATGGCTAAATATGGTGCAGAAGCTATAAAAGAAGAATTAGATCAACCTATAAGTGAAGCTACACTTAATAGTCTATTTGATGCAGAAGGCACTGTAGAACCAGAATTTACACCTGATACATCTAAAGAACAAGAAACTGAAGTTAAACCAATAGAAGTAAGAGATGATTATTTTACTCAATTTGATACTCCAGTACAATCTGATACTAAAGTACAACCATCTTCAGGTGTAGTTAGTTTTGAAGATGATGAAGAATTAAAAGGTATTTTAGCACAACAAGAAGCAGCAAGAAAATCAATTGGTAACAGTAAAGATGACGTTAAGAAAAAACAACAAAGAGTAGATGAGACTACTAGAGAAAGAGAAGAAAAAAAGGCTAAAGCAGATGAGTTAGGAAGAGAAGCAGAAACTGTTAGAATAACTGCTAGAAACGAAGAAATTGCAAAACAAAAACAAATATTAGCAGAATTACTAGAGCAAGCTAGCAATATAAAAGCTGAATCTACTAAGTTAGATGAAACTATAAAAGAAAATGAGGATGCTATAGCAAACTACGATGAAGAAATAGCTAAATCCCAAAGTATAATTGAACAATATGGGGGACGTACAAAATAGTACGTTCTTTTTCTTTAGTGTTTTTCATATAATTAACTGAGGTTTTGAATATGAAAAATGCTCTTTTTTACTATTATCAAATTAATGTTATAAGATTAGTTAAAACTAAAGATTATTACTATTTTAAAGACGATAATAATATATTTTATCTTATTCCTATTAATAGACCTATGGATTATATTAATGAAGTTATAAATCTTAATAAAATGCTTATTAATACACGAATTATGCAAATAATTTATAATGTTAATAAATCTCCCATTAGTTTCATTAATAACTATTATTACATCCTTTTAAGACATAATAAAAATATTAACTTCTCTTTAGATGATTTATATAATCCCTTATATTGTAATAGTGAAATGCTAAAATTAAATACTTTAAACCATAGTAATTGGGATAATCTTTGGACTAGTAAAATAGATTATTTTGAATATCAAAAAGACTATATTAAAGTAAAATATCCTCTTCTATATAAAAGTTTAGATTATTTTATTGGCTTAGGAGAAAATGCTATTACTTATTTTTATTCAGCTAATAATTATTTAACTAAAGAAATTAATGATGTTTTAGTAATTGCTAGAAGAAGGATAAATTTAAAAGATATAAGCTTCTTTAATCCTTTAAACCTAGTTATAGATCATAAAGCAAGAGATGTAGGTGAGTATTTAAAATATATATTTATAGAAGATACTTATAGTTATGAACTTATTGAAGAAATATTAGATAATCTAAAGTTTAGTACGTATCAGTACTGTTTATTAATATCAAGACTCTTATTTCCTAGTTTTTACTTTGATATTTATGAAGATATAGTAAATGGTTATACTAATGAAAAAGAAATTATTAAAATATTAAATAGAACAGATGAATATCAAGAATTTCTTAAGTATATTTATAATTATATAAATAAAAAAAAGTCTATTATTAAAATAGACTGGTTAGAACTTAATTAACATTTCTAACTTCTTTTACTTCAGGTATTTCATTCATAATCATCTGCTCAATACCATCTTTTAAAGTAATATCTAAAAAAGCACAGCCCTCACAAGCTCCACCAAGTTTAACATAGACAATATCATCTTTATAATCAATAAACTCTAAAGATCCACCATCACTTATTAAAAATGGTTTTAATTCTTCTATAATTGCTTTTACTTTAGTTACAACATCATTTTCTTCCATTATATCACCGTCTTTCGTTTTAATTATAACGGGAATGTAAATAAATGTAAAGGTTGAATAAGATAGAAATATCTGTTATAATATCTAAAGAGGTCAAATATATGATAAAAAGTTATAAGGAGAATGATATTGTACTTGGAACAGTAACAGGGATAGAAGAGTATGGTATATTTGTTAAATTAGATAAAATTAATAGTGGATTAATTCATATTTCAGAAATTGATGATAAATATATAGATGATTTACATAAATATGCACAAATAGATGAATTAATTAGAGTGAGAATTTTAAAGAAAATAGATGAAGGAATGTTTAGATTAAGCATAAAAAATCTAGATTATCGTATTACCAATAGACACGATAGTAAGATAAAAGAAACACCTAATGGCTTTAAAAATTTAGCACTACATCTAGATTATTGGATAGCAAAAGAATTAACTACAACAAAAAAATAAAAAAAAATCGCAAATATTATTGACATTCTTCAAATTAACTGGTATATTTAATTTCGTCAAACGGTTTATGGGCGATTAGCTCAGTTGGTTAGAGCACTTGCCTTACAAGCAAGGGGTCATAGGTTCGAGTCCTATATCGCCCACCATTATTAAGTTGCCGAAATAGCTCAATTGGTAGAGCAACTGATTTGTAATCAGTAGGTTACGGGTTCGATTCCTGTTTTCGGCACCATTTTATTATGTCGGAGAGATAGCGAAGTGGCTAAACGCGACAGACTGTAAATCTGTTCCTTCGGGTTCGATGGTTCGAATCCATCTCTCTCCACCATAGTTTATACTCATTACATATTGCCTCGTAGCCAAGTGGTAAGGCATCAGACTTTGACTCTGACATGCGTTAGTTCGAATCTAACCGAGGCAACC
>CALVJE010000037.1 GCA_944331725.1 uncultured Bacilli bacterium
TTTCAAATTACCTCCATAAAAACCACCTTGACAGTAAGCTAAAGGATTAGTAGAAGCTTTACGTTTAGATAGATATCGATAAGTACGAATATGAATCTTTCGAATCATCTCTAAGTAATAATCAAGTACTTCATAAAAGTCTTTCTGTTCTTCACGAGCTTTAGCAAGTATCATAGGTAAATGTAATGATATTGCCCCTATATTAAACCTTCCAATAAATACAGGTTTATCTTTTTCATCAACAGGTTCCATTCCCCCCTTTTCATACCAAGGAGAAAGAAAAGCACGACATCCCATTGGACTAACAATTCTTTTATATTTTTTATACATCTCTGGAACATAACCTTCTCCTGATAATGATAAATAATCAGGATACATTGTCTTCTCACTACATTTAATAGCAGTAAGAAAACTATCACGAATTACTCCTCCTTCACCGTGCACTTTCTTATCATACAAGAATACAAGCTTAGGAAACAATGTAGGACGTTTAAACCCTTTCTTACCTTGACCATTCTTATGAACCTCTAAAATAGTTTTAGTAATCATTACAGCAAATTTATCTTCATCTACCCCAAAACTAAATGTAACAAACGGATAATCTCCTCTACTAGAACTAACTGTATTTAATTTATACTCAATGCCTTGATAACCTTGTTCACACTCACGAACTGTTTTCTTAAAAGCATAATCTTCAGCCTCTTTAGTATACTCATTTCCTTTAATACTTAAATACTCTTTATAATACATATCATAACTTTTCTTAGCATACTTCTTTAACACACTATCAACTTCAGGAACAGTAAATCCCCCATATTGCATAGCAGTTGTATTAATAATAACATCTCCCATAACATTAAAAGCAGTCTGTAAAGTTTTAGGTTCTGTATACCAAATATTACTCATCTCAAAACCATCTTTTAAGACATTAGCCATATCAAACAAACAACAATTCATTGTATCACGTCTTGCACTCATATCGTGAATATAAATATACCCATCTTTACAAGCTTCTATCTCTGCACTAGTTAAAAAGAATTTCTTATACAACTCTTTATTCAAACTATTATAAATTAAACATCTCTGTGTTGTAACTAAAGCACTATCCATATTAGCACACTCTTTATCACCAATATATGTAATAACTTGTGCTTTTTTATAAACTTCATCTAACATATGAACAATATCTTTTTTATAATCACGATACTCTCTATAACTCTTAGCAACTAGTGGATTAATATTTTCCAATGCTATTTCACAACAACTATGTACTTGTTCAACAGTAGGATTACTAGTTTGTGTATTTAAAAGTTCAATAACTTTATTAACAATTTTCTCCATCGCTTCATCAGTTAAATCAACCATCACTCTCTCAGCACTACTTCGAACTGCATTTTTAACTCTATTAGAATCAAACCTTTCCAAATTACCATTTTTCTTAACAACCATAATAGTCTTTTCCATACATCTCACCTCTATCTTACAAAATAAATTCTACTATATAAGAAAAGAAAAGCATTGTTGCATTTGCAACAATAATTAATTTTTGTTAAAATATTCATCAAAGAGGTGTATTAAAATGTTAAAAAATATAGAAGAAACAAAGCTTTCTGAATTTAAAAAAAACTTGTCAAACTGTGTCAACGTCAAAAGTAAAACATTTTACAACAAAGAACTAATATTAAGTTATTCTCCCCTAACAAAAAAGATAGGTTTTATCAATTATGGAAAAGCAAATATTATAAAGACAGACAAAGAAGGAAACACTACTATTATGAGAGATTTAAAACAAAATGATATTTTTTCTAATTTATTCTTTCAAGACACAGAAGATGAAATATATATTATTAGTAATGGTGAAACAGAAGTTATCTTTATAGATTATTATAATATTATAAAAAATTGTAACAAAGTTTGTCCTTTTCATAACAATATAGTTTTAACTTTATTTGATTTATTAATAGAAGATAACAAACAACAAAATGAGAAAATTGAACTATTATCAAAAAGAACAGTAGAAGAAAAGATATTATTTTTTCTAAAACAAAGAATGAATGAAAATAATATTTTTAAAGTCACAACATCTTATAAAGCCATCTCTGAATATTTATTTGTAGATAGATCAAACTTAATGAGAGAATTAAAAAAAATGGAAGAAAAAGGTTTAATAGAAAGATATGAAAAAACAATTAAGATTAAGTCTTAATATCAAAAGTTATAAGTTTATCTTTACTCTTAACAAATATAAACGCTTAGCATAATCCCTTTTATAATAATTATATTTGTTTATTGGTGTTCTTTTCTTCATACTAACTACAAAAAGAAGTAATACACAAAAACATACTACTTCTTAATATTAAATTATTTTAATATAGGTAATCCAAGAACTTTATTGTAAGTCTTAACCAACAAAAAGAGTATAACCAGTGACACTAGATTAATTTCTAGCCTTAGTAGGAATCTGAAAGCACATCGTTATCGTTATTCAGATTCTCACTCTCATTCCAGACATTAGCATTATGATTCTTCCGGGAAAGTGGTATACGGTCTTAAAGCAGTCCCATCTCCAGTTATAAATTATCTCCTAAGACCACTTTCTCCCTCTTTATAAGTTCTAAGATTATCAATACGTTCTAAACCATTAAGAATCTGTTTTTCAGCATAAAATTTCTTATCATCAACAGTACTCAAATAATTAACACAAATATCTTTTTTTATAACATTCCCTAAACTATCATAAGAAGTAATATCAGCTTGTAATTGATTAACATAAGGAACAGTAAATCTAACTAAAAATGCCCCTTCTACACCTTTTTGTATCATTTCTCTATTAAAGTAATAATCTCCTATATGAATATTATTACAATCACTACCATTTGTAACAGTTCTCGTATTACTAATAATCTTTTTATCATCATAAACAAAATTTAATTCTAAAGGTTTTATAACAGTAGGAATATGACCATAACAAGTCTTCCCTTCTAAAGTTCTATCAGATATAGTTAAATTATCATAATTATCTCTAAAAACTCCACCCATACTAATAGATCCTACTTTTATTTCTTTAATATAATCTTGATAATAAGTAATATTAATCTCACCAAAATTAGATTTAACATAATTAACTAATTCTTTATATATTGAAGGATTAATATCATCTTTACTTAACCCAGTTATAAAATTAATTAAAAACTCACTTATCTCTTCTTTATCAACATCTTTAAAATCTTTCATTCTCCTATTAACAGAACCACAAAAAGAAGAAAGTTTCTTCTTCTTCTCTTCATCTATTAATGGCATATAAGGTAATGTTTGTTTTAACATAATATCACAGCCTTTTCTATTATTCACTCTTACTAAGAACTACTTTAGTTGTATGTTCTTTTCCATCTCTTATATAAGTAATCTCTATTGTATCACCAACTGAGCATTTATACAACTCATATCTTAAATAAGCAGAATCACTAACACTAGTACCATTAATCTTAGTAATAATATCTCCTTCTTTTAAGTCAGAATCAGCCGCACCGCTTCCACTTTCTATTCCTGCAACTACAACTCCACTATCTATATCATTAGGAATATCAAAATTATATCTATAAGACCCCTTAGCATCACTAACATTAATCATAGATACACCAAGTAAAGGCCACTCTATAGATTCACCTTTTTCTAATGTTTCAATCTTACTATTGATATATTCAATTGGAATAGCAAATCCCATACCTTCTACTTCAGTTTGTACTAATTTCATAGAAATAACCCCAATTACTTCTCCATTAGCATTCATCAAAGGACCACCACTATTTCCAGGATTAATTGCAGCATCAGTTTGTAATACTTTCATAACCCAATCACTACTAGTAGAATTATCAGTACTAACACTAACTAATCTATCTTTACCTGCTAAATGACCAGTTGCAACACTGCCTCTATACTCATAACCTAAAGGACTACCTATTGTAAATACTAAATCACCTAAACTAGAGTTTTCACTATTTCCAAGTGTAAGTGCAACTAATCCATCAACTTTTTTAACTCTAACAATTGCAATATCAACATAAGTGTCTCCCCCTAACACTTCTCCTTCTATCTCATCATCATTAGAAGTAATTAATGTAACTCTATCAGCACCATCTACAACGTGTTGATTAGTCATAACATAAGCATAATCACCTTCAATTTTATAAACAAAACCAGTACCAGTAGAAGCTACCTCATCATTTTGATAATTTCTAATCATTAAAACTCCATCATAAACTTTCTCTACCGCTTCACCAATACCAGACTCATCAACAACTACTTTAGTACAATTAGCAGCACTACAAGTAGTACCAGTAGATGTTGTTGTATTACTACTTCCAAAGAAGTTATCACCACCAATTACAACAAAAGTTAATACTCCTCCTATTAAGAATGAAACAATTATTAAAACAGCCTCTTTAATTCCTTCTTTATTCATCTATATCGCTCCTTTCAATATTAGCAATTTCCATATAATTACTAGGAAATCCCATTCTATCTAATATTTTCTCTATTTTAATACTATGCAAATTATAATTAAGATTATCTATTCTCTTATCAAGTTCTAAACACATATCTTTAAATTCATCATAACTTAACATTCTCTTCATTATTATAAGTAAAGCAAATAAATCATTAGTACCTTTAACATATTCCCCCTCTTCATCCTTCTCTATATTTAATAATTGATGATAAATAGTACCATTAATTTTCTTTTGTGTTCTATTCTCATATAATATATCTTCGTGAGCACATAAATTTCTATAATTAGATAATATTGGTAAATATGTACTAAATTCATCTACAGGAATATCATATACTTTACATATACTAGTCTGATCATCATATTTCATTATTGAAAATAATTCCCCTACTATTCCAAAAGATAAAACTTTAACTAAAATCCATAACGGTACATATCCATAATTAGAAAGATAATGTGCAGTAGCAGTATGCTTACTACCATTAACTCTAATCTGTCTTTTCATTTTTCTAACTAAGTCATTAACTTGTTTTTGTTTACTCTTATCATTAGTAAAGTTCTTAGTCTTTAAATAAGTTCTCTCTTTATAACCATATTTTTTAGATAATTGATATGAAATAATAGACTTTAAATTATTTTCTATAACTAATAAATATTTAAAGAAAACATTTCTAATCGCTCTATCAAATAAGAAAAGACTATACATCTCTTCAAATGTAACCCCCTCTAAAAAATGTTTATCAGTAACACTTCTCATTAAAGGATACCTATAACCTGATATAAAGAAATAATTCTCTTTTAAAAGTATTCTCTTAGCATAATCTTCATCATTTATAGTCATACCTTTATACTTAAGTATTTCTATTTGTTCTTCTAAATTTTTAAACTGCTTATCTATCATATTCCCACCTAGAATAGATTATATCATAAAAATTATGTAAAAAATATGAAATGTTTATGAAAAATTATGTTATACTTAAATTTAGTAGAAAGGATTGAGAAAAATGCCTGCAACAATAACACATTCATACTTTGCAAATGACTTATATGATGTACTACCTATTGGTCTTAAAAAATTACTAATGGATGACAAACAAAAACTAAGAACATTCGCTCAAAGTACAGATCCTTTAATATTTTATAATCTCTTATCTAAAAAAGATAAAAAAATAAGAGATTTCCAAGGATATTTTCATACTAATAAAACTTTAGAATTCTTTACAAATTTAATAAACTATATAAAGTATAATAATTATTATAAAAACAGTGAAGTAATGGCTTTTCTATATGGCTTTCTTTCTCATTATATTTTAGATTCTAAAATGCACCCTTTTATATTTTATAAAACTGGTCTTTTTAATGAAGATGACCCTACTACTTATAAATATAGAAATAAACACGAATATATGGAAAACTTTCTAGATAATTATTTAATAAAACAAAAAGAAGGAATATGCCCTTATAAATTTAAATTTTATAATTTTTGGTATAGTAAGGAACCTTTTTCTAAAGAATTAACTGAAGTAATAGATTATACATTTAAAGAAACATTTAATATTGAACATTTCTCTAAATACTATTACAAAGCTTTAAATGATATGTACAAATCTTTAAAGTATTTAAGATATGATAAATATGGAATAAAAATGTTTATTTACAAATCTATAGATAAACTAACTAGTAATAAGACTTTTAAACTACAAGCCATATCTTATCATACAAACTTAAAAGATGAAAACAACTATTTAAATGCTAATCATACTACTTGGATTCATCCTTGTCTAAAACGTGAAAAACATAATGAATCTTTCATAGAATTATATCGTATCGCTTTAGATGAGACTCTAAGTATTATAAAAGAAGTAAATAAATATTTAAAAGATCAAAAACAAGTTAATTTAAAAAAATTAATAAAAAATAATTCTTATCTAACAGGAAAAGATTGTAATAATAAAAATAAATTAAAATATTTTGAATAAAATTAAATCTAACATATCACTATATTAATAGGTGATAATATGTTAGAAAAATATAAGGTTATGAAAAATAACAAAAATGAAGAGATATTATATTTATTTTTAAATGTTAACTATGAATTTGCAAATGAATTTAATAATGATAATTTAAAGAAGAAAGCTAGTAATTATCTAAAAAGTTATGATATAGATTTTAAGGGTAATAAAGTAGTTTTTGTTATAAATGGTATTACTACTAAAACTATTGATTTAAATAATTATGAATTTTTTAGTAATAATAATAAAATTATTTTAAGTAATAATGATATATTAACTTTAAAAGAAGTATTATTATCTCTTTTATTTGCAAATATTTCTATAACATTAAGAAAAGAAACACTAAAAGCCATATGTATTTTATATAGAGGAGAAATCATTAGAAATTTAGTTGATAACAAATTAGATTTAGAAAAGATATCTTTATCTTATCATAATTATAATTATTTTAAATTAACCTATCCTGAAACATTTAAAAGTAATTTTACTATTTTTAATGATGTAATAAACGAAACAGAAGGAGAATATTTAGTTTACAATAATAAAGCGATTAAATGTTTAACTCACTTAGTTAGTAATGGTTATACAGAAGAAGATGAAAATATTCCTTATACAGTAAAAAAAGAAAGTCTATGGGACTTAGCATATCCAAATTACTTACAACAGAAAAATTATAGTATAAAAGAATTTAAACGAAGATTAAATCTGACTGATGATAATTATCATATAAAAATATCTAGTCTTACTAGCTCTAATAGAATTAAGGAATTAGACTTAGGTAAAAAGAAAATAGATGCTAGAAGTCTAGCTGTCTATTTAGATTTACCTTCAACTGATATAACTATAATTATTAAGAAAGATTATTTAACATTTATAACAAGAGGAATAGGTAGTGGCTTAGGTTTAAGTATTATAGGAGCAGATAATTTAGCAGAATTAGGTTATAACTACAAACAGATATTAAATTATTATTTTAAAGATGTATCACTAGTTGTAAAAAAATAAATTTGCATAAATGTAATAATTATGATATAGTATATTTGTAAGAAAAATTCATACAATATTAAAAGGGAAATACTTAACTTACCCGAGTTGAGTACTTGCCCCAATCTATTTTTGGTTCAGTACTTAATCCTGCGATTGAGTACTTTTCTTATGTGGTGTTACTTTACAAAAAGCAAGGCAATTAATAAGAAGATAATTATGATTAAAGCAGTAACTAAAAAGTCTATTTTTCTCATAATATCAAGCCCCTCCTTATTTAGAGTAGGCAAGTACCCAATAGTTAAGTTTTCCCTATAAATATAGTATCATACTATTTTTTCTAGCACAAGAAAAAATGTATAAAAAAAGTTACGAATTTTCGTAAAGATATTAGTATATTATTATAAAATGTATAATACCAAAAATGAAAGAATTATGCTAAAATAATTATTAAATAAAATTATTGAAAATATAACTACTAATAAAACATTGAAAGGAAAAATAATTATGACTAGAGAACAATATTTACAAAAAGTAAAAGACATTATGATTCATAAAAATCCTTACGGAGCTTACCATCAACAAAACTTCAATACATACAGTGCATATGGAGAAATGACACCAATTAATTCTGATATTATAAATAATATGCCAAATTCAAAAATAATATTAAGTGAAGAAGTATATGGATCTTTGTTAGGAATACAAGATGTCACTAATATAGAAAAAAAGGAAGTACCTTTTTCTTATATGGAAAAGAAATTAAAAACAATGTAATCGAATTTGATGGTTTTATTACATCAAGCTCAAGAGAAAACAGGCAATCGACAGAAGCCAATTATAACGAAAAAATGGAAAAAGATTTAATAAATAAACTTAATAATAACCGATATAATGGTTTTGTTGTTTGTCACGGTCATTCTCATCCAAGAGGAAATTTTAGCGAAAACTTTTCTCTAGGTGATTTTACTAGCTATATTCAAATGAATCAAGATAATCAAGTTTTTAAGACTAAACAAGCCGAACTTACAGCATGTTTAGTTACCAGTAAAGGCGACATTAATTTTGTATTCTACGATAATACAAGCGATAACTTTTATAGATTTACTGATGTTTTTGTAAAAGATAAAGATAATAACTTAACACCAGTTAATTGTTATGGTCTAAATCAAAGAGAAAGAATAGATATTACAAATAGAAGTCTATCATAACATTATATTTATTAAAATTTTAAGCAAAAAATAAATTTGCATAAATGTAACAATTATAATATAGTATAGTTGTAATAAAAATTACATAAAATTAAAAAAGAGGAACATTTATTTTTGCACGCAAATGTCACCTCATAATTGTTTTATGATTGACACTCCTATGCTGAGTGTCTTA
>CALVJE010000038.1 GCA_944331725.1 uncultured Bacilli bacterium
CCAACAAAGTTCACCTTTGTTGCTTATCAATTAATAAATTCGGATATCATTTCCGGATTTCCAAATTTAAATTGACCATATTTTTAAAATTTTAAATAAACTATTGTGCAATAGGAAAACTAATCTTTCCCATATGTTTATAACTCTTAACTTTAGAATGTTTTAACTCTCTAGAATTATCAAAACTAAAGAAATCTTTAACACTCTCATCTAACCATAAATAAGGTTTCTCTTCACTTTCTATAATATCAATAATTTTCTTATCTAACTTAGAATTCTTGATATAATCTGTTTCTTCAACAGTTTGTTTCTCTTCCAATTTTTCAAGAAATAAATTTAAAGACATTTCATAATTCTTAAAATCATTTAAATTATTTTTATATTGATATAAAAGTTCTCTATATCGTTTATATCTCTCAATCTGTTCTTTAATACCATCAATTTGATTAACATAAATATGAGCATCTTTAATAGAATAATTAATTTTACCAGCCTCTAAATCAGTAACTTAAGCAATCATTTTTAAAAGTGTTGCATACTGAGTAACATTAAATGGTAATCCTAAAGGCGTATCACAACTTCTCTGATGAACAGATAAATTTAAGGTATCACCAGTAACATCCCATTCTGTAGACCAAACACAAGAAGGCAAAACTGCTGTTCTTAAAAATTCATCTTGCCACAAACTTTTAACCATTCTTCTGTCACCCTTATTATTTTTCAAAGTGTTAATTAAATTTTGAGTATGTTTATATCTATCAGTAATAAATCCATAAGCCGTACCTATAGTATAAGCATATTCTTTACCATAAAACTTAGCAGCTTTAATATTTTTCCCTTCTATTAAACTCTTAGCAGTCATAATTTTACCACTTGCATCATATTTAGGAGCTAAAACTCCATAAGGATTATCTATAGGAACACTTAAAGGATCCATTACAACAACTTCTTTATCCTTATCATATTCTAAAGTAGTAGGTTCATAAATACGATAAATACCATCTTCATCAACCATCCACTCATCCCAAATATGAACATTACGCTTATGAAGTTCTCTAACATCATTAGATTGCATCTGCCAAATCCAAAACATTTCAATTATAGCATTCTTATAAAATGTCTGTTTAGTTTGTAATATAGGAAACTCTTTCCTTAAATCAAACACAAAATTATAACTAGGAATCTTAATGGTATTTATCCCTGTTCTATTCTCTACTTCAACCCCTTTGTTTAATATCTCTTTAACTAAAGAAATATAATCATCATCAAATTTAGTCATAACATATCCTCCTCATTTTCCCATTATTCTTAAATTAATTGTCACAACTTCTTCCATAATTCTCTTCATAAGGCTTCTTCAAATAATCCTTAAAGATAATACTATTATAAATATCCATTTGTAATTTATAACACTTACTATGAGCACTATGTCCTAACCAAGAATTCCATTCAAGTACTGTCTTATCTAAGTCAAGTAATTCCCTTCCATAAAGTAAATTCCAACGTCTCACTTTTCTCTTAATTTTTTTAATACTTCTTTTCCTAAGCAATCTATAACTCTCATATATTCTAAAACCACAAAAATCAAGTCCCATTTTATTAGGATAATATCTACTTTTATTATTAAGTTCTAAATGAAGTCTTGTCTGTACATAATTATCTATTTTTTTAAGAACATCTCTAGCTTCCTCTTTAGTTCTAACAAACATAATAAAATCATCCATATATCTAACATAATATTTAATCTTAAGCTTCTCTTTAACATAATGATCTAATTCATTCATATAAATATTTGCAAAAAACTGAGAAGTATAATTACCTATAGGAAGACCTATCTCTTCACCATCATTATATATAAATTCATAAGTTAAATCTAAAAGTTTATCATCTTTAATAAACTTCTTTAAAATATCAAACAAAATATCTTTATCTATATTATAAAAGAACCCTTTTATATCACATTTAACAATATAATAACTATAATATTTATTCTTCATACATCTCATATACTCTTGTGCCTTATCAACCGCTTTATGAGTACCTCGACCTTCTATACAAGCATAAGAATCACTAATAAAACGAGGAACAACATAAGGTTTAATAAACTCATAAACATACCACTGATGAACTATTCTATCAATATAAGGTAAAGCCCTAATAATTCTTTCTTTAGGTTCATATATTTTAAAAGTTCTATACTTACCCATCTTATAAGTACCATTTTTTAATTTCTTATAAAGATTAACTATATTAGTTTCTAAATCTATTTCAAACTTCAAAACCTCTTTAGAATATCTTTTCGTCTTACTCGCCCTATTATGAGCATCTAACAATGATTCAACAGTCAAATGTCTATCAAACTCATTTCTTATCGTGTGAGGCATGATCTAATCCAACCTCCATTAAGATTAGAAATATTAGTAAGTTTTTTACTCCAAGCCGTATAATTTTTAGAATTAATATATTTCTTCTTATGAGAAACTCTAATTAATACTTTAATTATCTTAAGATTAGCATCAAGTTCATTTAAATAAGCAAGTCTTTTCTTCTTATCAAACTCTTTCTGAGCATAAATAATATCTTTCAGTCCATCATAAGTAGTATTTTTAATATCTTGAGCTAAAGAAAATCTTTCACTCTTAGGATATTTAAGAAGAATTGAAAGTGTATAATAAATAAGTTCAACATACTGTTTATAAATAACTAATGCTTCTAAATCATCCATATAGTCGCCCTCCAAAATAGTTTTTCTAGTATTCGTAATCTACTAACTAGAAAAACATTACTTCATTATTTTATTCACATAGTGAAAAGGAAAAAACTTTCTATGATAATTGTTTTTTATTATCTAAATAATAACTTAAACTCATCTTATATCATAGTCCCCATCACGAGGCGGAACGAGTTGTTACTGTTAGCATCACCAGCAAGATTAGTGTTGTTGAAATTGAAAACACCTGCATTAGCATTATTGTTATAGTTACCGCCGCGCAACAACAAATAATAGGAATATTAAATTTTTCCCTATCTAAAAATTATCATAAAATCTAGGAAAATACAATCTATCAAAATTAAATTATTAACATACTTTCTAGTATTCGATAATCTACTAACTAGAAAAATACTACTTCATTGTTTTATTCGTATACCGAAAAGGAAAAAATTCTCTATGATAATTGTTTTTTATTATCTAAATAATAACTTAAACTTATCTTATATCATAGTCTCCCATCACGAGGCGGAACGAGCCATTGTTGTTAACGCCACCATTGTTGTTATTGTTGAAGTTGAAAACACCAGCATTAGCACCACTAGTATTATAGTTACCGCCGCGCAGTGACAAAAAATAATAATTATTAAATTTCTCCCTATCTAATAATTATCATAAAACTTAAAAGAAAACAATAAAAAATTTTCTAGTATTCGATAATCTACTAACTAGAAAAATACTACTTCATTGTTTTATTCGTATACCGAAAAGGAAAAACTTTCTATGATAATTGTTTTTTATTATCTAAATAATAACTTAAACTTATCTTATATCATAGTCTCTCATCACGAGGCGGAACGAGTCATTGTTGTTAGGACCACCAACAGCATTATTACTAACATTAAAGTTGAAAACACCTGCATTAGTATTATTGTTATAGTTACCGCCGCGCAACATCACAAATAAAAACGTATTTAAAAGTTTCCCCAAATAAATCTTAACAAAATATTAAAAGAAAAACAAGGACTAAGCCTTGTCTATGACTTTTGATTTTCGCCCAAATTAACTACTAACCATCATCATATTTTTTAGTTTACTTAAAAAAGTAGGAATTAAATCTCTAGGATATCAATTTTTTATTATCTAAATAATAACTTAAATTACAATTATATCGTAGTCACTCTCATCACGAGGCGGAACGAGCCAAAGCATCGCATCAAAATAGAGTAAAAAAGAATATCGTCGAAATCAAATTACAGAATGACAACCGCCGCGCACCAACCATAATAATGCCAACAGCATTAAGAAAGAGCTATCCACCTTTAAGCAAAATGGACAAACGATTTAATCCCTATCATCATAAAGATGACAATTGTATTGTACAAAAATAGAATTTAAAAAACAATGGAAGTTTTTACCAATATTTATAATCATAATTATGCTATAATGTCATAAAGGAGGAGAAAATGGATACACAAGTATTTAATAATATTTCTTATGGAATGTACATTGTAACTACAAAAAGCAATAATAAAAATGTAGGATGTTTTATTAACACTCTATCACAAGTAACTTCAAAAAATCCAGTAATATCCATAACATTAAACAAAGATAATTACACAACAAAATGTCTAAAAGAAAGTAAACATTGTGCAATTTCAATTTTAGAAGAAAAAGCACCTAAAGAACTCATAGCAAAATTTGGCTATTTTTCATCAAAAGATACAGAAAAATTTAAAGATATACAATGGGAAGAAATAAAGAAGTTACCAGTAGTAACAGAAAACATATGTGGTTATATTATAGGAAAAGTAATAAATATTATTGATGTTAATACTCACAATATATTTATAATCGAAGTTGAAACTACAAAACAAATTTCTACTAACACTCCTATGACATACAAATATTATCACGAAGTTTTAAAAGGAAAAACATCAAGCAAAGCACCTACTTATATAGAAGAAAAAGAAGAAACTAATAAAACTTCAAAAAGATACAAATGTACAATATGCGGATATATATATGATGATGAAGTAGAAAAAATTAAATTTGAAGATCTTCCATCAGATTGGAAATGTCCTATATGTGGCGTAGGAAAAGATAAATTTATTAAAATATAATTAAGCACGGAGCTTATCAAAAGACAAGCTCCGTGCTTTTTCTACTTCTCTACAAAAAAAAAACGCCTTGGCGCAAAAAAGAGGGCGCCAAGGCTAATATCACGAATAATTCGACAATATTCTTTCTTTCTCTATTTTTACCATCTTATTTGAAAAGTGCCCAAGAGTTAGTCCTTACGGACTAGGACTCATCACGAGGCGGAACGAGCCAAAGCATCGCATCAAAATAGAGTAAAAAAGAATAACGTCGAAACCAAATTACAGAATGACAACCGCCGCGCAACATCCAAGGGTACTGCTCACTTACCATTGTCTGATAATCACTATACCATCCTGCTGTTTCACTTAAGGCGTGAGAATAACATACTCCTCCATTACAAGCTTCACTTGCTATATTACTTGTATATTTATTATAATATTTACTTTCTAATGTCAATGGTTCACTAAATCCACTATTTCCAACTGCATCATTATAGTTCCCCATTACATATTCCCAGGCTCCTCCACTCATATCATATACTCCATAGATTGTTCCTGTACTACTTGCTCCTACTCCTTTTCCTGATACTCCACTCTCATCTCTTGTATTATCATCATATGTATATTGACATCCATAATCTGTATTTCCGTTACTTGGACTTCCATAACTACATCCTGTTATATAACCATTACTCTTATTCTGATATATTTCTTTATCTGCTCCTATAAAGTTTACATTTCCTAACTTTCCATAGGCACTCTGTGATAGATATGCTACCGCTCCCCATTCATCATTTCTCATACTATGAGAATTCATACTACTACTAAATCCATATCTATTTCCTTCAGCACTTACCTTTAGTGCTACATTATAAATATTACTTACATTTATATTTCTCCAACTACTTACATTTGGTTTTATTATTGGATCTGGTGTTGTACTATTTGTTGAACTTTGTGTCGTATTACTTGTCTCAAACTTCCCTACCCATATTCCTGAAAGTTCAGCATCTCCAAACGTAAAGGCATCTGGGGTATACCAATTCTTAGGTGCTTCTGTATTACTATATCTTGCTGTCCCTTTTTCTTTTACATCTGTTCCTATAAATTTAATATCTATTTCTCCTGGAAGAGTCCTTGTAGGTGTATCACTTAAATACACTCCTCTTTTTCCATAGTAATTTGTTCCATCTTCACTAGTTATTGTATAAGAATATCTTGGTATCCATACCCACATTGTCTCTATATCATCCATATTTATTACTGTTCCATTAGAAGCACTTTTGTATGTTGATAATGTATCACTACTTACTGTTACGGCATTGGCCCATATTCCTCTTCCATAGTTATACCATCCATTTTCTTTATCTGTCTTTACCCAGTTATATCCATCGTGACGAACTGCTATCATATTACTATCCATCTCTGGTTCATTTACTTCTTCATTATCTTGTATAAACTTATCTTCTGCTACCTGTTGTGTTGCAAATACTTTTAATTTACCTAAAAATACTTTACCCATTGCATCATTACCAGCATTTATATTAATCCAAACTCTTAACTCACAATCAACAGTTTCATTAGCATTTATCACTCCATGATATATTACTGGTGAATCTGATAATGTACCCATATTACCTAAATATTGATAATCATTTCCTACTTTAACTTCATATCTTACATCCTTAGAATCTAACAATTCACAAGGACTACCATCAGTAGTTTGACAACTATCTATTAACTCTTCATCATCTATAAGTGATAATGAATAATATAAGTCTATATCACTCTTGTTCACCAAAGAAAACTTATATGGGCTAGATACTTTTCCTTCATCATCATAAGTAGGTATTGCATTAGTAAGCTGAATTCCTTCACTTGCACTCTCATCTAATTCTAAATCTATTGTATTTACCAAAATACTTATATCTTTCTTTCCTTGAATAGTAGTCATTAACCAAGCATATGATAATCCTATAATAAGTAATAAAAGAATTATAAGAATACCAATAATAAATTTCTTTTTATTATTTCTTATAACCCCCTTCATTTTATTTACCATTTATCTTTATCAACCTCCCTATATCATCAAATTATTCTAAAACTATTCTATCAAATTTTTTTAAAATATAAAAGAAATTTGTCGAAATTGTTAAAGCTTTTTTAAAATGTTACATAGAGATTTTTTTAAAATGTTACATTATACACATAATATTTATAATTTTATTGATAGGAAAATCATTGATAATAGGCAGTAATAATTCGTCATACTTGTTGTAATATCTTATCTTTAAGATATTACAAGCTCTATAAGAATTATTACTAGGTTCCTGTTGTCAATGAGGAACTATCAATAAAATCTAATATAAAATTGTAACATTTCTAAAAAATCTTAACAGAAATTTGTCGAAATTAATTTACATAAAATAAACTAGATAATACTTTTCTTTTAGTATCTTCTACATCTAAACTTCCTATAGGTTTATCTAATTCTTTAATAAAACTAAATTCCCTACTATCTTCATCTATAGTATAAGTCCCATATTTACTAATAATAAGTTTATTAAAGTCATTTAAAATCTCCATTTTTTTCTTATTATCAATATCCCAATTATATATCTCTTTAAGTCTATCTAAACAAGAAATAATTTGTATTTTTCTAATTTCATCTTTAGATAAATTATATGTTCCATCTTCAATAGTTTTCTCAGTAATAGAATCACATACTTTAAAAATATCAAATATATCTTCATTAACATTTAAACAAGAATCCATAATACCCTTACTATTAATTCTATAAAAATAATATTTAGACGGAATAAAACCAATTACAGATGCTTTTAAAATAATAGGATAAACAAATGCTATATCTTCCCACTTAACAAAAGGAATAAAAGGTTCTTCTTCTAATAAATCTCTTCTATAAATCTTATTACAACAAGATGGAGACTCATAACATAAAAAACCTGGATTTTTAGAAACATCAATAATTTTAGGTGAAATATTACCATATTCTCTTTCTATAAAACTTTTACTATTATCTTTTTCTAATACTCTTTGAACTCCTGTAGATACAACTCTTAAGTCTTTACAAATATCTATTAAAGCTAACATATCACCATACATATTTCTATGAATAAAGTCATCACTATCTACAAAGCCAATATATTCACCACTAGCATACTTAAAACCAATATTTCTAGCAACAGAAACACCCTTATTTTTATCTAAATGAATATATTTAAATATCTCAGGTAACAATTCACAATATTTTTTTATTATATCTAAACTATTATCACTAGAATTACTATCAACAATAATAACTTCAAAATCCAAAACATCTTGCAAAACTAAACTAGTTAAACACTCTTCAAGATATGCTTCACTATTATAAACTGGAACTATTATACTTAATCGTTTCATAAAACCACCCTGCCAACAAAATGGTATCATTAAAAAGAAAAAAACACAATAAGTATTGTATTTTTTATAATAACATTGATATTTGATTTTTAGATAATCCAGTTAATTCACTAATTAAAGGTATATCCATCTTTTTAGCAAGCATTGATTTTGCAATAGATTTTTTTTCATTACTAGCTCCTTGCTCTATTCCCTGTTCTATCCCCTTTTCAATTCCTTCTTCTCTAGCAATATTACTATGATACTCTATCTTTAAAGCTTCCTCTTCCTTTCTTCTTTTCTCAGGATCATATAGTCCTATATTATCAATATTATTTGTTAATTCATATAATCTATCTGCTACTTCCATTAATTCTTCATCTCCTTCTGCTAACTTTTTTATTTCTAAATAATCATCTAACATTAATATAACTAATTCTTTATCTAATTTAGTTAATTCTTCTTCATTAAGATATTTATTATAACTTTTCATCATATCTATATGTATCTTTTCACTTGTTTCTGTTTCTATTATGTTTTCATTATTTTTCATTTGAAATGTTGATATTTTTTCTTTTCCTAAACATTCTTCAAAGTTATCAAATATATCAAAATTAATCTGTATTACTTTTATTTTTTTACTATACTCTTCTCCTTTACTTAATAA
>CALVJE010000039.1 GCA_944331725.1 uncultured Bacilli bacterium
TAGATTTTTTTATCAGTTCTAATTCTAAACAAGATTATTCATTAGAATTTACTAGTACAATAACTAAAAAAGATTTTTTAGAATTTGAGCTTGGAAAAGAAATTAATTTACAACAATTTATTGATACTAATGATATTGTTGTTGGAGAAAATGGTAAATTTAATTTAAATTGTAATTTTAACTTAAAAATCAATCATTATATACCTAATTGTTTTTTGTTAATTCTATCAGTTAGAACAGAAGAAACTTATTTATATATTGAGAATGAATTCAAACTATAAATGAGTTTTTTTATTTTGGTAATTTGATAAATTCTTCTCATATTCTTTAAGTTCCATAAGATAAAAGGTAGGTTCATCAATTCTAGTTTTTTTCTGTTTTTCAGATACTATTTCATAGACAATAGAAGAATACTTGTTTCCAAACTCTTTTATAAATTCAATTGTTGCATAATTATCTGCATCTTTTTCTAGCAAAAAGCTATCATGAAAGTCTGAATAGAAACTATAATTTTTATTAATAATTGCTTTTTCCATTAATATTATTTTCTTTGTTTCATCTGTAAAATCATCAAATTCTACTTCTTGTCTAAAATGCCCTACCTCATGGAATAAGACAAATATTTTATTTAGTAAATCTTTTTCTGTATTTAATCCATATTCTAAATCATTTAGTTCGATACACGGAATTTGTCCATTATGTATCTTGAAAAAGCTTCCTAAAGATACATATCCCTTTTTAACATCACCATTATTGTAACTAAGCATAATAGCAGAATTACCTTTAATTTCGAGCATTATTTTTGAAAGCTTTTCTAAAATATATAATTGTTTATTTCTAGAACTAGATAAGTCTTTAATTGGATATTTAGTAAAATAATCTACTATATCATACATTAAATCTTTTTGACCTTTATATTCCTTATAGATAGCCCTGTTATATGCTTCAAATAAAAATTCTTCTTCTAAAAATAATCTATCATTATCTTCTAATTTTTCTTCAGTATTAATTTTTTTAATAAGATAATTATATTTATCAATTACGGCATTATAAATCTGAACTAGTGATTTCCCATTAAAAAATTTTATTTCATCCTCATTTTTTGTTTGGGGTAGTTTTTTCCACAAACTAGAATATAAGTAGATACAATACTTATTATTAAAATATTCTCTGACATCTTTTTCTAAAACAGATTTTAAATATGTATGATATTTATTTAAAAAAGTAATTTCAAAATCCTCTAACTGTTTTTTAGAAGATAAATAAATTAATCCTTCTTCGATTTTTGACTTTTCTTCTTTCTTTTGTTCCATAATTTGAGAAAAATAATTTATATCTGTTACTTTACTGATATCTTTATAAAAATCTAAACATTCAAGATATGAAACTTTATTATTAATTTCTTTTAGCAAATTATTTGTTTCCATTTTATCTCCTGTTACTTTGTTAAGAATATCTAATTCTCTATTAAGTCTTTCTTTAAATCTACTATTAGTATACTATAGATTAAGAAATTTTCAAAGTATTAGGCTAAAAAGTTCATAAAGACGCAGTTATTAAATCTTTTTCTTTAGGATTTGATTCTGCTATTAAAAGATTTAAGGCAGTTAGAGTATTATTATCAATTACAAGATTATTATCTTTATAGAGCATATTATAGTAGTTTAAAAAGCAGATGAACATAGTTGCTGCTATACGTTTATTACCATCTATAAAAGTATGGTTTTTAACTGTCAAATATAAGAAGTTAGCAGCTTTTTCTTCTTATATAGTTCTTCTCCATCAAAAGTCTCTTAAATGGTGTCTATAATAGTTTTAAATCCATTATCTCTTTCTAAGGCAAAGATATCACTACTTTCATTAAATTTAAGAGTATTAATTATATTCATACACTCTTCATAATCTATTTTTTTTAAACTTTTATTAGTTCCTTTTATTTTTAGAGTTTTATGGTCATAATCATCTAATAGGTCTAAAGCTTTAGTATATGAGGTTATTACTTTTAAAACACCTTTAGCATCTTTGTCTTCCAATCTATCATCTAATCTATTTGCAATATCTATTAGTTCAATAGTTTTTTCTAAGGCTTTAAGTCTTTTTTCATTAACGGCATAACCTTTAATTAGATAGTCTTTTAATATTTTATTAGCCCATTTTCTAAAGGCAACACCGTTTTTTTGATTTGACACGATAGCCAACACTTATTATTACATCAAGATTATAGAAAGTAACAGGCTTATCTGAATTAGGAATGTGCAATTTTTACACATTTGTTTTCTTTTCTAGTTCTCCTTCTTTAAAAATATTATTTATATGTCTTGTTATAACAGTTCTATCTTTATCAAATAGTTCTGCCATTTGCATTTGATTTAACCAGACAGTCTCATCTTTCATATTTACTTCTAATTTTACATTTTGATTTTCTAAAATAACAATTTCATTTTTCATTTCTTAATTCTCCTCTATTTTCTTTATTTTCTCTATTAAAGCATTTTTTACATCTTCATCACCTATTAAAGTAATAGAAAATGTCTTATAACCAATTCTATTTATACTGGATCCACAGTGATAGATAATCTCATTATCTAAAATAAAGTATCTATCATGAAAAGTATTATTAAATATAACTGTTAGATTCTTATATTGTTTATTATATTTTTCTATATCTTGTAAGGTTAGTAAGTTATTAGGTTTAGTTATAATTGTTACTTCTATCTTTAATCTTTTTATAATATCTAATATTGTATTATCTGCATAAGCATCTATTATTATAATTTTCTTATTTGCACTATTAAATATCTCTTGTATTTTAGAATAAGCATCATAAATCTGGCCATTAAAGTATATTTCATTTACTTTCTTCTTTTCTTCTATTTTTTTAAATGAGTCTTGTAATAATTTAATTTGACAATCATGTTCTAGCACCATATTATTAATGTGTTTTTGCTCAAGTAAATTGTTAGTTATATATTTTCTCATTGCTATAAAAGCTCTCATAATTGCAATACTCATCTTTGAAGCAACGGGTGTTCTAAGGACCGTCGCTAACATTGCCACGCCTTGCTCTGTAAAAACATAAGGTAGTTTACGAAGTCCTCCATAGTTATTCCAACTTGAAGTCCCAGATTGGGACTTCAAGTTTAAGAATTCTTCGGTTTCTAACTGAAAATAAAAATCACTAGGAAATCTATCAATGTTTCTTTTTACTGCTTGATTGATTGTTTTTGTTCCATTAGCACACTCATAAAGTCTTGCTAAGTCACTATCCAACATTACTTGCTTGCCTCTTATTTCATAAATCATATCCTCTATTTTAATATTTTCTTTTGTGATAACTTCATTCATTTATTAGTTCTCCTTATTTATTTTATCCAGTAAAGCAGATTTTACATCTTCATCACCTATTAAAGTAATAGAAAATGTTTTATAACCTATTCTATTTATACTGGCTCCACAGTGATAGATAATCTCATCATCTAAGATAAAGTACCTATCGTGAAAGGTATTGTTATAGTAAACCTGTAAATTATTATACTGTTTATTATATTTTGCAATATCTTGCTCTGTAAGAAGATTATTAGGTTTAGTTATAATTGTTACTTCTATCTTTAATCTTTTTATAATATCTAATATTGTATTATCTGCATAAGCATCTATTATTATAATTTTCTTATTTGCACTATTAAATATCTCTTGTATTTTAGAATAAGCATCATAAATCTGGCCATTAAAGTATATTTCATTTACTTTCTTCTTTTCTTCTATTTTTTTAAATGAGTCTTGTAATAATTTAATTTGACAATCGTGTTCTGCACCATATTATTAATGTGTTTTTGCTCAAGTAAATTATTAGATATATATTTTCTCATTGCTACAAATGCATCCATTATCTGTATACTAATTTCAGTAGCAACTTTAGTTTTTAATACGGTAGCTAGCATAGCAACTCCTTGTTCTGTGAAAACTCTAGTTGCATACCTTCTACCGCCGTGAGAACTTGAGGTCGCAATTTGCGACCTCAAGATTTCAACATCACTATCATCTAAAATCCAACTAAATCTTTCTGGAAACTTTTCTTTGTTTCTATATACAGCTTCATTTATCCTTTTTGTTTCTGTTTCGTAAAGTCTTGCTAAGTCACTATCTAACATTACTTGCTTACCTCTTATTTCATAGATCATATCTTCTATTTTTATATTTTCTTTTGTAACAACTTCATTCATTTAATAATCCTCCGAAAGTATATTTTAATAACTAGTTATTGGTTATTGCTCTATAGTATTTATGTTCGAAAGTCAAGTAAAAAATATGTTGCCAATTTTTGTTAATATTATGATACTCTTATTACATAAGGCTTCTTACGAAATTTCGTAAAAAAAAGAACTTGTTTATGACAAGTTACTTTATTATTTAGATAAGTTATAGGCATCTCTAGCTATTACTAGTTCTTCATCTGTCGCTAATACATAGCAAGGTATAGATGAGTTTTTAGTAGTAATCAATCCTTCTTTATCTTTTCTAACAATAGTTTCTTCATTTATTTTCTCATCAAGTTCTACTCCAAGTGGTTTTAATTTATTAAGCACTTCTTTTCTAATAATAGGATCGTTTTCACCACCACCTGCTGTAAAGATAATGGCATCTACTTTACCAAGTTTTAAATGGTATTTAGCAATGTATTCTGCAATACGTTCTGTGTACATATCAACTGCTAAAACTACTTTACTTTCTTTAGCAATATAAGCTCTATCAATATCTCTTAAATCACTCATCCCGGCAATACCTTCAAGTCCACTTTTCTTATTTAGAATATTATCTACTTCATCAAAACTAATATTAGCTTTCTTCATTACATAACCTATAAGACTATAATCTATATCTCCACTACGTGTTCCCATCATAATACCAGCATTAGGAGTAAATCCCATAGATGTATCAATACATTTACCATTAAGTACTGCAGATATGCTAGCACCATTACCAATATGACAGATAATTAAATTACCATCATATCCTAATATATCTTTCATTCTATTTGTAATGTATTGATGAGATAAACCGTGAAAGCCATACTTTCTAATTCCATATTTTACATACCATTCATAAGGAACAGAGTAAAGAAATTCTTTTTCTTCTATTGTTTGATGAAAAGCGGTATCAAAGCAAGCGACCATAGTAGCTTTTGGCATTGCTTCCATAAAGGCTTTTATACCTATTAAAGCGGCTGGATTATGTAAAGGTGCTAAATCTTTTATCTTTTCTAATTCACTAATAACTCTATCAGTTATAATAACAGAATGAGAATATAGTGAACCTCCGTGAACTATTCTATTTCCCACAGCTTTAATCTCATTTAGGTCTTTAACAATACCTTTTTCCACAAGTTCTGTTAATAAAATATCTACAGCTTCCTTATGAGTCTTAATATCCTTTTTTACATATACTTTTTCACCATTTACTCTAATAGTATAATCACTATCAGAATGACCAATTCTTTCGAAACTCCCTTTAGTAATAACTTTTTCTTCTGGCATTTCATAAAGTCTAAACTTTAGAGTACTACTACCAGAATTAACTGCTAATAATAACATAATATCTCTCCTTTTACTTATTATACAATAATATAGAGAAAAGGACAAAATCTTTTTTAAACCAGTTTAATAAGCATAATATTTCTGTTTGATCCTCATAGTCTACTTTATCTACATCAAAATTATAATCTCTCCAATTTGAAAATTCTCTTCTTAAAAGTAGAGAAAAACTACGCTAACTTAAATATCTTCACATATCATCATTTCCTTACATTAACATAGTTATTTGCTTTTTAGATAATCCTGTCGCTTTCATTATATCTTTAACAGATAAATTCATTTTAAGAAGATTTTTTGCAATAGAAGTAGCTGCCTCTTTTCTGCCATCACTTCTAGCAGAATTAATCTCTTTTCTATGTACTATCTCTGCATCATAATATGCTCCAAATTCATCATCTAATCCTAATGCTTTTAACTTTTTCATAATCATCCTTCCTTACATCAACAATTGAATATCTTTTTTCTTCAATCCAGTATAACTCATTATCTTATTAACAGTTTCTCCTGCTTGTAACATTGATTTTGCAATAGAAGTAGCCATCTCCTTTTTACCTTCTATTTTACCTTCTTTTCTTCCTTCTTTTTTACCCTCTTTTCTACCATCTTGTTTACCATCGCTATAGCCATCACTTCTAGCAGAATTTATCTCTTTTCTATGTACTATCTCTGCATCATAATATGCTCCAAATTCATCATCTAATCCTAATTCTTTTAACTTTTCCATAATTATTTTTCCCTCCTTTAGATCTCCTACTATTCTTTCCATTTCTTCATATGACTCTGCTGTTAACATTGATAAATATGTTTCATATTTATTTGTTCCATCATATACTATTCCTTTATATTCCCCTAAATCTATGGTAATTATTCTTACATCTTTTAAATAAGCTTTAGTTTTATAATCTTCTAGCTTATAATCCTTTTTATTCCATTTCTTTACTTTAGCACTTTTTATCTTATTATTTAGATTTATTTGCGTAACATATCTATGATAATACTGTTCTCCTTGTAAATAACCATTACCTGCCATTCTTAGGGCATACTTAATATTCTTTATTATAGTATGATCATAAACATCTTGATTAAACTCTAAATTAACAAGTCTATTCTTATTAAGAAATATAGTATCTGCTCTATAATCTTTAACCTTATTACCTGTATTAAGTTCATTATCCATTAAGTTATATTTTTTTAGATCAATACCTGTTTTATATTTAATAAGCTCTTCATAAAACCATCTATAATGATCATCTTTAACTAGGGCTTTAGCAGTTGTATCTGCCATTAATGATATAAATCTTGGAACTTTATTCATAAGGTTCCCTCCTTTCTGCAATAGTTGTAACATACTCTTAAAACTAATGCAAAAAGGCAATTTTTAAAATTCAAAGAAAATAGACTCTCAATTTAATATTTTCTCTAGGGGAATTTTAAATATTGATATCAAAAAATCTCTCAATTTACAAAATTCATACTTTTTAAAAAATTTTTCATCTCCTCCTTACTTTCATCTATCTACAATGTATCATAATAGTTATAATTAATCAAGAATTATTTTTCATATTTGAAACAACAGTTTATATTTTTCTTAAGTAATCTTCTTCTTGTCTTACTAATAATTCTTCTAGATATTTTATTATTCTTAATTTTATAATTAATACCTAAGAAGGTAAATCCTTCAGTACTTTTATATATTTTAGTTTTATTATTAAATTCTAATAGATATTCTCTATTAACAATAGATTCTAATATTCTTAAAATATCTTTTAATCTTTCTTTATTACTATCTAAGATAATACCATCATCCATATATCTAATATAGTATTTACAACCTAACTTTTCTTTAATAAAGTGATCTAAGTCATTAAGGTAGAAGACAGCAAGAAACTGAGAAGTATAGTTACCTATAGGTAAGCCAGTATCTTTCTTATATAATGTATCCATACCTAAATTTCTAATAGTATTATTAACATAATCATAATCAGTAGTATTTAATATTTCTTTAATTAATAATAAATCTTCATTACTTAAATATTTACTTAATTTATTAAGTAATACTTTATGATTAATATTATAAAAGTACTTACTAAAATCAAATTTAAGAATATAGAAAGTATTATATTTATTTTTAATCTTAACAAGATATTTATCTAATAAATATCTTGCATAACTAGTACCTCTTTCTACTCTAGTTGCACAATTACTATCTATTAAGTATTTATCTAAAGGTAATAAGACTTTCTTACACACTATATGATTAACTATTTTATCTTCTAAAGTACTACTCATAATAAGTCTTATTTTCTTCTCTTTTATAGTAAAGATATGATAATTACTATAGATATAATTACCACTATTAATTTTATCTACTAAGATATTACAATTACTATAATAGTTTTTTTCAAAAAGATATAATTTCTTTTTATTTCTAATAGATTTTCTTATCTTTAAATAAGCATCTTCTATATCTTTAAACTCTACTTTCACTTTTAATCCATCCATAAATTAATTTAGTAATAGTAATATATTTTTTACTTATAGATATATACTTATCTTTAGATATTTCTTTATAAGTAAATAGTTTATAATAGTAATAATCTAATAATTTAACTTCTACTAACATTTTTCTTTGAATATATATTCTTTTAGGTCTTTCTAGAGTATTAGTATAATATAAGTAATAAAGTAATTTATAATTAGACTCTATTATATTATTTTTAATAGTTTTATATTTATTATTAATATTTAGAATTATTTTATCAGTAATAATATCTATTTCTTTAATTTTATTTTCTAGAACAAAATTACTCATAGAACTTCTCCATTTTAGTAATAATCTCTTCGATATTATCTAGATATAAACAATTCTTTAGATTGGTGGATAGTTTATCTATTCTATTAGATAATTTACCATATTCTAAATACTTAGAATATTTATTATCAGTAAAAGTAATTGGTTTATCATAATAATAGTTAATATGACATTTATTTAATAAAGTTATTAATTTACTCATTGAATTTCTTTCTATATAAAATGTTTCTTTATAAGGTTTATCTAATAGATAACTAACAATATAACTATCATTTCTATTTACATAAATCATTACTCCTTTACGTTTAAAGTAAACTAAATTATATTCCATTTTTATCATTCTCCTATCCTTCCCTTAATGTATCAAAAAAAAAAAAAAAAATCAAGCATATTTGTAAATTTATAAATTTACATAAATTTTTTATTATATTTTTTTTATCTATTTTTTT
>CALVJE010000040.1 GCA_944331725.1 uncultured Bacilli bacterium
TTACTCTATCTATGAAGTAGGAATCCTTGGAGGTAACGACAAGGTAAAAACAAACTTGTTTGTTTTATTTGTTCTTATTAGCATCAAAATTATATCCTAAAATATGATATTCATCTCTAAAGAAATAGGTAGAAAGTTCTACTCCTGTAGTAAAATTATCTTTCTTTATGTGTTTGCTAGCTTCTATATTATTATGATCAGTTATAGAAAACATAGTAAGTTTTTTGTTTTGTTTATTAAAATTTCAATTGAATCAAGTCCATCAGAATAAGTAGAGTGAATATGAAAGTCATCCATTCTATCCCTTCTTTCTTTGTTATATCGTACTAGAATAGAGATATTTTGTCAATTTTTAAGTCAATATATTTGTCGATTTACTCATTCGGGTGATGAGCTAGAATTAAATAATGTTAATTGTAATTTACATGAATTTGAGACAGAAGCTGAAACTATTGAGGTTCAAAACAGCAATGTTAATAATTCTTATTGTAGCTTTAATAATTGTGTTAAACCTGTTTTTGTAAATTCTACTTGGAAAGTAAATACACCTTTAAGATATGTAGATGGTACTTTAGGTAATAGTGAAACTGATATAACAATTACAGATGAAACTTTTAGTAAAGAAAGCATAGAGTTAGGAAGAGCATATGCTACTTATGGACTTAAAGAATTTTTAAATAAAGTTGAAGCTAATAATGAGTTGGATATTAATCCTAAACTTGAAGTGATAGATGAAAGGAAAAGAACTTTAGCTTTAAAAGAGAAATATGATAGACAAGTTGTTACCTTAGAAGATAAAAAGGATGTAATACTAAATGGGTATCAAAATCGTAGAGTTAAAAATTTAGTAAAGAAAAAAGAAAACTAAGTAAGTTAGATATAATTAAAACCAGAGAAACTTTAGAGGCCTTTGGTTATTTTAAATTTTAAGTAATCACTCACAAATGTATTGACTGATGTGAGTAATTACCAATTTATTTAAATTAAATGTTGAAAAACTATTGTTTATCATATATAATAAGAGACGTATTGGAGGAAGAAATATGGAAAAGAAAAAAACTAAAAAAGAAACAAATAAGAAAAATTATCATAATATTGAAATAAAAGTTGAAGGAAAAGAGTGGACTGATGCTGTTGATAAGGCTTTTAAAGAAAGAGTAAAAAAAGTTGAAATAGACGGTTTTAGAAAAGGTAAATGTCCTAAAAATATCTATGATAAGAAGTTTGGCCAAGATTATTTAATAGATGCAGCAGATTTAGTATTACAAGATGCTTATATTAAAGCGTTAAAAGAAAATGATTTAGTACCTGCTGTACAACCTGAACCTAATTTAAAGAGTCTTGATGAAAAAAGTGTTACTTTCACTTTTAAAATTATTACTAAACCAGAAGTTAAGATTAAAAAATATAGAGATTTAGGAATTAAACCTAATGAAGTTAAAGTAACTAAAGAAGAAATAGATCACGAAATAGGTCATTTACTTGAAAGATATGAAGAGCTAGTTAATAAGAGTGATGATGCTACAGTTGAAAACGGTGATGTTGCAGTTATTGACTTTGAAGGATTTAAAGATGGAGTTGCTTTCGATGGAGGAAAAGGTGAGAACTATTCTTTAGAAATTGGTAGTGGTTCTTTTATTCCAGGATTTGAAGAACAATTAATTGGTATGAAGTCTGGTGATGAGAAAGAAATTAAAGTAACTTTCCCTGAGGATTATATGGAAGAATCACTAAAGGGACAAGATGCTACATTTAAAGTAAAAGTACACGAAATTAAAACTAAAGAAAAAAGAGAACTTGATGAAGATTTCTTCTTTGACTTAGGTATTGAAGGGGTTAATGATGAGATGAGCCTTAGAAAAGAAATAGAAGCTAATATAAAAGCTAATAAAGATATGGAAGAAGAAAATAACTATATTGATAGATTACTTGAAGCTGTATCTAAAAATGTAGAAGTTGATATTCCAGAAGAAATGGTTAATGAAGAGATTGATAGATTACTTAGAAGAACAGAACAACAAATGGCTATGCAAGGTATTAGTTTAGATTTATATTATCAAGTTACTAAAACTACAGAAAAAGATTTAAGAGATCACTTTGAAAAAGAAGCATATCAAAATGTATTATATAGATTAATGCTTGAAGAAATTATGAATATGGAAAAGATTGAAGTATCAGAAAGTGAAGCTATGGAAGAAGCTAAAAAGATTTCTGAACGTTATAATATGGAATTAGATGACTTCTTAAATCAATTTGGTGGTATTGAGATGGTTCAATATGATCAGGAGATGAGAAAAACTATTGAATTATTAAAAGAATTAAATAAATAGTTGATATAATTGAAAAACTTTGATAAAATTACTAAAGAAAAAAGGAGGGATAACTATGGCAAAGAAGTTAGGACATAGACAAAAAAAGACTTTTGTATGCTCAGTTTGTGGTAATGAAAATTATCGTGAAGAGAAAAATGTAAATAATACTCCAGGAAGAATGGAAATTAGTAAGTATTGTAAATTCTGTGGTAAACACACAACTCATAAAGAGAAAAAATAATAATTTAACAGTCATTTTATGACTGTTTTAAGTCTATAAGAAAGGAGTAAGTAAAATGGTTAATTCAAATGATTTTAAACCAGGTATGACTATTCAGTTTGAAGGAGGAATCTTTACAATTATTGAAAGTCAACACGTTAAACCAGGTAAAGGTGCTGCAATAGTTAAAGCTAAGATGAAGAATTTAAGAACTGGTTCTATTGTTGAGAAGACATTTAATGCTGGTGTTAAAGTAGAAACAGCACATATTGATAAGAAAACTATGCAATTCCTATATTCTATGGGAGATACATATTATTTTATGAGTATGACAGATTATGAACAAATAGAACTTGATAAGAGTGCTATAGGTGATGATGCTAAGTATTTAAAAGAAAACTTAGAAGTAGAAATTACTTTCTTTGAAGGTGAGATGTTAGGATTATCTTTACCTGATAAAGTTGTTATGAAAGTAGTTAAGACAGAAGATGCTGTTAAAGGTAATACAAGTAGTGGTGCTATGAAAAATGCAGAATTAGAGACAGGTATGACTATTCAAGTACCATTATTTATTAAACAAGATGAAGATATCTTAGTTAGTACTAAAGATGGTAAATACGTATCACGTGCTTAAAATTTAAAAATAGATATAAAGAGAAAAATAAAGTTTAAACTGATCTTTTTCTCTTTTATTATTTGTGCTAAAATATTTTACGTAAAGGACTGATATTATGAAACTTTTAGGAGTAATAAGAGATAATAATTATTTAGAATATTTAGATAATGGTTTAGATGGGCTTATCTTACCACTTGAAAACTTTTCTGTTGATTATTTTAAGTACTATAGTATTTCTGATATAAGAGAATATAGAAAAAATACTGATAAATTACTTTTTGTCGTAATAAATAAAATGATATTTAATAATGAATTAGATATTTTACTTAATATTTTAAAAGACTTAGAAAAGATAAAAGTAGATGGTGTTTTCTTTTATGATTTAGCAGTTTTAAATTTAGTTAAAGAAAATAAAATAAACATTAATTTAATATATAATGGAACTCATATGGTTACTAATAGTGATACTATTAATTTATATTATGATTTAGGAGTAAAGGAAGTATATCTATCTAATGAAATAACTAAAGATGAAGTACTTAATATAAGACATAATACTAAAAGTGATTTATTTATTTTATTACTTGGTAATCCAGTAGTTGCAATGTCTAGAAGAAGTTTACTTACTAGTTATTTTACTAATAAAAATAAAAGTAAAGATGATTTAATTACTATTAAAGAACCAAAGAGTGGACAAGAATTTATTGTTAAAGAAGATAGTAATGGAACAACTTTCTTTTATAATAAACGTCTTAATCTAAGTAATGTATATAAAGAATTAGTAGATTTTGGTATAAATTATGGAATTATAGAACAAGGTGATTATAGTTTCTTAGAATATAAAGAATTAATTAAAGCTTATGTTTCATTTGATAAGTTAAAAATAGATGAGTTAGCAGGACGTAATAGAGGTTTCTTATATAGAGAAACTATCTATAAAGTAAAGTAGTGAAAGGAGAAATTTATAATGAAACAAATTATTTTTGCAACTTCTAATGAATCTAAATCAAAAAGATTTAGTAAAGGATTAAAAGAATTAGGAATAGAAGTATTATCTTTAAAAGATATAGATGTTAAATTAGAAGTAGAAGAAGATGGAACAACTGCTATAGAAAATGCTTTAATAAAAGCAAGAGAGTGTTATAAGAAGATGAATATGCCTTGTATAGGAATGGATGATACCCTATATATGGAAGGGGTTCCAGAAGATAGGCAACCTGGGTTATTTGTAAGACGTGTAAATGGAAAAACTCTAACAGATGAAGAAGTAATTGAGTATTACACTAATTTAGTAAAAGAATATGGTGTAGATGGGAAAATCAATTGTAAATGGATATATGGTTTAGCAGTTATTAATGATAAAGGAGAGGAAGCTACATATACTTGGTCTAAAGATAATTTTTATATGGTAAGTAGTGTTAGTGATAAAATTAATCCAGGTTATCCATTAAACTCTATATCTAAATATAAAGAGTTAGATAAATATTTTACAGATGTTACTGATGATGATAAAAAAATAATAGATATAAATGAAGATGACGTGGTAGACTTTATTGCAAATCATATATAAATTAAGAAAGTAGGTGATGTGATGAAAAAAATAGAATTACTAGCACCAGCAGGAGATTTAGAAAGACTTAAAGTAGTGTTATTATATGGTGCAGATGCTGTTTATGTTGGAGGAGAAAAACTAAGTCTAAGAGCGAATGCTACTAATTTTAGTTTAGATGAATTAAAAGAAGCGTGTACTTTCGCTCATAATCTAAAAAAACGTGTATATTTAACTACTAATATAGTCTTTCACGATAAAGATAGAAAAGGTATGGAAGAATATATTAAAGAAGTTATAGACTGTGGTATAGATGCTTTTATTGTTAGTGATTTATATCTTGCTAAATACATAATTGATAATTATAAAAATGTGGAAGTTCATATATCTACACAAGACTCTATTACTAATATAAGCAGTGCTAAGTTTTATAGAGATTTAGGAGCAAGTAGAGTTGTTCTTGCAAGAGAATTATCTCGTGAAGAAATAAAAGAAATATCAAGTATACCTAATCTTGAGACAGAAGTATTTATTCACGGAGCGATGTGTACTTGCTTTAGTGGTAGATGTGTTTTATCTAATTATGTTACTAATAGAGATGCTAATAGAGGTGGTTGTGCTCAAGTATGTCGCTTCGCTTTCAATTATGATAGTGCTGATAAATTTACCCTTGCTACTAAAGACTTAAATATGGCTTTATATATTAAAGACTTAATAGATATTGGTGTTAGTTCCTTAAAAGTAGAAGGAAGAATGAGAAGTCTTTATTACCTTGCAACTGTTATTGGAAGTTATAGATTTTTAATAGATAGTATTTATGATAAAACATTAACGGATGAGAAATTACTTGAATATCAAAAACGACTTGACTCTGTCGCTAATCGTGATACCACAACCCAATACTTTAATCATTTAGCAGATGTAACAGATCAATATTATACAGGTAGACAAGAAGTATCTAATCAAGAGTATTTAGGACTTATAATAGGGTATGATGAAGAAATGAAATCTATTGTCTTAAAAGAACGTAACTATTTTAAAGTAGGTGATGAAGTAGAGCTATTTACACCAACAGGAGAGATTTATCCTTATAAAATAGAAACTATCTATAATGAAGATAATGAAAAAATTGAAGTAGCAAGACATCCAGAAGAAATATTAAAATTACCATTTAAGAGAAGACTTATTCCTTATTCTATGATAAGATTAATTAGAAAGACTAAATAAGCTTTCAAGATAAGTAATAAGGAGAAGTAGTTATGAGTAGTAAAGAATATTATATGGTTCCAGTTTATGTAATGCTTGCAGAGGATTTTGTTTGTGGAGAGGTAGATTTTATGCTTTTAGATAAGATAATAGTATCTAAAACTAAAAGTGGTTATCAAGAGTTAGATGGTTTTAATAATTTTGTTATCTTAAAATCAGAAAAAGATGATAATAAGAGATTAAATATTACTAATTATGACGGATGTTTATATTTAAATGAAGATGATATTAATGAAGAAAATAAAGTAATGCTTGATGATAGTTTTAATAGAGATAGTTATGTAAAAGATAATTTTGATAATTTTTTAAAGATGAAAAGGGAAAGAGTTAAAACAAAAAAATATTATGTAGGGAAGTAGTGATTTAATGGGTAATTTTGAGAAAGCTAAAGAGAATTTTTTAAGGAAAGAAAAAAACTTGAGTAAATATGCTACTAGAAGTAGTGATGCTATTAGGTTTAAAGAGGAAACTGAAGATATTAGACCTCCATTTTTTCACGATATAGATAGAATAATACATTCTCTATCTTATACAAGATACTTAAATAAAACACAAGTTTATACTTTAAATTCTAATGATCACGTTAGTAGAAGAATTACTCACGTTCAATTAGTTAGTAAAATAGCAAGAACAATAGGTAGAGCTTTAAACTTAAATGAAGACTTAATAGAAGCGATTGCCTTAGGGCACGATATTGGGCATACTCCCTTAGGACATACTGGTGAAGCGATATTAAATAGATTATCACTTAAAGAATTAGGAGAGTACTTCGCTCATAATATCCAAGGTGTTAGATACTATATGTATATCTCTAAAGATGGTAAAGGACTTAATTTAACCTTACAAACATTAGATGGTATTATGACTCATAATGGAGAGATGTTAAGCCCTATTTATGAACCTATCTCTAAAGATAAAGAGGAATTCTTAAGAGAGTATAATGAAAGTTATAAAGACTTAAAGAAATCTAAAACATATCGTCCTATGACCTTAGAAGGTTGTGTAGTTAGAATTAGTGATATTATAGGATATATTGGTAGAGACATTGAAGATGCTATTATGATAGATAGATTTAAAAGAAGTGATATACCTAAAGAAATAAGAGATGTACTTGGTGATAACAATAGAGATATTGTTAATACTATTGTCTTAGATATTATTAATGAAAGTATAGATAAACCTTATATTAAGATGAGTGATAAAGTCTATAATGCTTTATTTGCCTTAAAAAAATTTAATAATGATAATATTTATAGTAAGTCTATGACTAAAGAAGAATTAGACTATTATGAAAAAGGTATTAATAAACTATATCATACTTATTTAGAAGATATAAAATCTAATAATAAAGATAGTATTATTTATAAAATATTTTTAAATCATCAAGACGAATTATATCTAAAAAATACTAATATAAAAAGACAAGTAATAGATTTTATTGCTGGTATGACTGATGATTTTTTAGTAAGAGAGATCAAAAAAATACAAAGTTAATAGTATTGTAAAAAACTAAAATAGAAATTATAATAAATATGGAAAGAAGGTATGTTTAATGAAAATTTATGTATGTAAAAAATGTGGAAATGTTGTTTTAAAATTAGAAGATAAGAGCGAAGCTTTAGTATGTTGTGGAGATAAAATGGAATTAATTGATGCTAATACTGTTGAAGCTGCTACTGAGAAACACTTACCAGTTTATGAGATTAAAGATGGAATGATTAATATTAAAGTAGGAGAAGTAGAGCATCCTATGACAGATGAACATTATATTTCTTTTATAATCCTTGTAAGTGAAGATAATTATATGATTAAGATGTTAAAAGCAGGAGATAAACCAGAAGCAAGTTTTCCTTATAGTAGCGAATATAATAAGATTTATGCTTATTGTAATTTACATAGTCTTTGGCTTACTGAAATTAAATAATTATGAACATTTATCACTAACTTAATAAAGTAATAGATTATATAGAGTCTAATTTAGATAGTGTTATAGACTATGGTAAAATCGCTAGAATTCTAGGTGTTAATATTTATACTGCAAAAAACCTTTTTTGCTTACTTTGTATGATACGATAGCAGAATATATTAGAAGAGTTAGTCAAAAATTTTATAAGACAATGTTTTTAATACCAATAGAAGATTAACAAGAAAGTAATTTACGAAAACTCGTACTATGAAAGATACGAGTTTTATGTTACACTAAATGCGAATACATTTATTTGGAATTAGATGCTTTCTATAATTTTAAAATTATAGAAAGGATCAAGATATATGAACAAACGAGAAAAATCATATTTCATAATTATCATTATCTTGTTATTCATTATTATTACCTTGATCTCCAGATAATAATAACATCTAATTTCCTAGGGAATTAGATGTCTTTTAGAAAACATTTGAAAGCATCTATTCTAATAGATGTATTCATTTTTATTTTATGAAGAAACTCTTCATATATGTATTGTATCACACTTTTCTATAAATTAATAGACCTAAAAACTGACAAAAGATGAAATATAAATGTCAGTTTTTTCTTTTGTTTCCGTGTTAAACTTCATTAGAGGGTAGGTTATATGATATTATAAGAAATGTTATATTTGTAATATGCAATATGAGATGTGCGAATACTTTGCTATAAAGAACCTAATAATTGAGTGGATTGTTAATTAATAGTATCATTTCTAGGTGTAAAGCATACTATATCTAGTAGTAATTTCTTAAAAAAACACGTTACTATTCACAGCCAAATAGAAAAAATAAAAGAAAGATATCCACAGTTGGATATTTTTCTTATTGAAAAATAAAG
>CALVJE010000041.1 GCA_944331725.1 uncultured Bacilli bacterium
TTTATATATAAATCTAGGGTAATTTAATTCGTCATTTTATTCTACTTCTAGTAGAAAGAAGTTTGTCATTCTACATTACCTTCTTTCTATCTAACTTGATCTCCAGTTATTCTAAGTTTACCTTTCCAAACTTGACCACCAAAATCACCATCTATCTCTGTTGTTGGCCATACTCTTAAAACATAATCATTTTGTTCACCAGAGTTTATTGTTCCTTGATCTAATATTCTTGATCCATCAGCCCCTAAATTATTTAAATAATCAGCATTACCTTTAACACTACCTTTATCTATACTATATTTTAAATACATATCATCTAATTTTACATCAGGGCTTGTTATCTCTACATTATCTAAATAGATTACATAATCTACATCTGCAGTACCAGTATTTTCTAAAGTAAAACTATAACCATCCAAAGCTAATCCTTCACTATCAGTTAAAGGATAAGTATCTTCCAAATTAATAGTAGTACCTTCAGTAAGAGTTAATTCCAAATTACCTAAAGTAATAACATTCTCACTACCTTCTCTACTATACCTAAACGCTGCATATGATAAAGCAATTACAACAACTAATAAAATCAATAATATTACTATCATAACTATCTTATTTTTCTTATCTTGTGTTTTATCTTTCATCTTCTCACCTACATTACATCTAAAGTATACCATTATTAAAATTAACTTTCAATATTTTTTTAGACTAAATCACTTTTTGTAACATTCTTCAACTCTTTACCATCCACTCTAAAACTAACTGTATTAATATCATAATTAGCAAAAACAGAATAACTAAGTAAATAAACAACTTCTTCTTTTAACTCTCCATTATCTAAAAGAGCATCATTAAAATCTAATATTAACAAATCATCACTTAACTCTTTATCAGTTAATTTAACATTCTCACTTAAAATACTACTTAAATTATCTTCATATATATAACTAGTAGTAAGTTCTTCTACAATTATATCAATCTTTTCTTTATCATTATTTAAATATTTAGTAACAGGAACATAATAAGTATCATTATTTATTAACTCTTGATAATAAATAACTACTTTAACAAGATTATTTAAACTATTATAAGTATATTTATTATTTATACCAATAGACCTATCTATAGGAAAACTTATACTCTTATCACTATTAGGATAAGTTTTTAACTCTTCACTTTCTACAGTTATAATAACTTTATTAATATTATCTAACTCCGTAACAGAATAAACAATAGATTCTATCAAAGCACTAGATTTATTAGTATCTACATTTAAAAATTCATTAGAAAAATCTAAAGTTACTACATCTTCTTCTATAAGAATATCATTTAACTTAGTATTTTTAGGTATAACTCCATATAAATTATCAGGAAATATATTCCCACTACCTATAGTTAAATTAGTAATTATATCTTCTATATCTTTAGTGGTGTCTTTATTATCTAAAAGTATTTTAGTCTTAACTAACAAATTATTTTCATCTAATAAGTAAATAGACGAATTAGCAAGATTAGTAATATATTCAAATTCCAAGTTAGTTTCTAATGTTTTCTCTGTTTGTGGTATTAAATAAATAGTCATTATAATAAAAAGACTCATAGTTGTTATCAATATTTTTCTTAAAGCTTTTCTTCTTAACACACGAATCACCTAATAAAGTATATAAAAAAAAGTACTAAATTAGTACTTATAATTTAATTTCTTTTAATTTTAAAAGTTCTATGACAGCATTAGCTCTACCTTTTACCCCAAGTTTTTGCATTACATTAGATATATGATTTCTTACTGTCTTTTCACTTATTTTTAAAGTTAAAGCTATTTCTTTAGTAGATAAACCTTCTACTAATAATTCAAATACTTCTTTTTCTCTTGTTGTTAATATTCCTCTCATAATAATCCCCTTTCCCTAAAACTAAAACATTTCATTAGTAGTTTATGAATTAGGAATTATTTGTTGTAGATAAAAGAACTAGCTTCCTTCAAATTTAACAGTTATTGTTTGTTTAGTATCAAATTCACTTTGAATAGAACGCATTATATTATTAGCAAGAGTTACATCGTGTTTTTTCTTAGCAGCTACTACAGTTATAGTATTGTTATCTATTTTAACAAAACTATTTAAGTCATATTCTTTCTTAATTAGTTTTTCTAATTTTTCTTCTTCTCCTTCTATAACAGCTAAGTATTTTAACTGTTCATAAGCATTATTTTTCTCATCTGTAGTAGCATCTTCATTAGTCATAGTTGTTTTAAGTTCTGTTTTTTCTTTATCACGCTCTTCATCTAAATTTACTCTAAGCGCTGTTAAGTTATCTACTTCTTCTACTGTTTCTTTTAAAGATTCACTTTCAGTATCATTATTCTTAGTATCAACATCTTCTTTAGATTCTGCATTATTACTAGCGATTAACAAATCATTTGGCATTGTTATATAGTAGACACTAAGTACTAATATAAGACTGAAAAGAGTTAAAAACCATAGATTTTGTTTATTTATCATTTGCTTCCTCCCTTTTACTAATACAATCTATGAGGAAGGAATAGTTTTTATGACTCTAAATTAGAAACAGCTTTTATAACAGCTAAACGGCCATAGGTATAAGTAAGTGAACCTTGTTGATAAGCAATATAAGGACTTCTTAATGGTCCATCACAAGAAAGTTCTATAGATGAACCTTGAGTAAATGAACCACTTGCCATAATTACTTTATCAGTATAACCTGGCATTGCATCAGGAATAGGTAAAGAATTAGAATCTATTGGAGAATTCATTTGAATACCTTGAGTATATTTAATTAATAGTTGTTCATCATTAAAGATAATATTTTGGACAATATCAGCACGTTCTTCATTATATTTAGGTTCTACATCATAACCTAATTCTTCAAGTAAAGCTGATGTAAAGATAGCAGTTTTTAATGATGATGAAATAACACTAGGAGCAAGGAATAATCCTTGTAGAAGTTGTTTATTAATACCAAGGGATGGTCCTACTTCTTTTCCTTCTCCTGGTAGAGTTAAACGTTCACTACAAAGTTTTATTAAATCACTTCTTCCTACGATATAAGCACCATTAGGAGCAATACCTCCTCCTAAGTTTTTAATTAAGGATCCAACAGCAATATCAGCACCTACTTCTATAGGCTCTTTACTACTTACAAATTCACAGTAACAGTTATCTACCATAATAATGATATCTTTATCAATAGATTTAATAAAACTAATAACTGATTCAACCTTTTCTATAGTAAGACTACATCTAGTAGAATATCCTTTACTTCTTTGTATTTCTATTACTTTAATTTTATTATTAGTAATAACTTCTTTAATCTTATCATAGTCAAAGTCATTATTAATTAAATCTATTTGCATATAATTAATACCAAAACTTTTTAATGATGATTTATTATCTACAAGTCCTATAACTTCATCCATAGTGTCATATGGTTTACCTGTAATACTTAAAAGAGTATCTCCTGGACGAAGAAGAGCAAAGAAAGCGACAGTTAAAGCGTGAGATCCTGATATAAATTGATTACGAACTAAAGCATCTTCTGCTTTAAATATATCACTATATATCTTTTCTATTTTATCACGACCTACATCATTATAACCATAACCAGTAGTAGCATTAAAATCAGTTTCAGCGACTTGTTCTTTAATAAAGGCATTCAATACTTTCTCACTATTTATTCTTTCTAATTCATCTATCTTACTTAGTTCATCTTTAATCTTTAAATCTACTTTTTTAATTAATTCTTCAAACACTTTTAACACCTCCATCTATTCTAATAATAGAATCATTTATATAACTAGCTTTATCAGTTCCAAGAAAATAAGCAAGATTTGCTATTTCTTCAGGCTCTGCAAAGCGATTAAGTAGTATTTTTGATATTTCTTTATCAACAAATTCCTTATATAAATCTTTATTCATATCCGTATTAATCCAACCAGGGCAAATAGTATTTACTCTAATATAAGGAGCAAAATAATTAGCAAGATTATGATTAAGAGAAATAACTCCTGCTTTAGATGTATCATAGTCAATTGACTCTGGATATGTAGTATCAATTCCATTAGTAGATGAAATATTAATAATATTACCAGTCTTTCTTTCTAACATTCTAAGACCTATTTTTTTAGATAGAAGATATGTTCCTACAAGATTAACTTCTAAAGTTTTCATAAAGTCATTCTTAGTCTTTAATTCAAAATCTTGATCAAGAGCAATAGAAGCATTATTAATTAATATATCAAGATGACCAAACTCTTTATAAATTTCTTCAATCATACAATCAATCTCTTCTTCTTTAGATATATCACATTTAATTACTACAGCTTTAACTTTATAATTAGTTTCTACATAATCTTTTAATTCAAAAGCTTCTTTTTCACTATTATTATAATTAATAACTACATCATTTCCATTCTTAGCATATTCTAAAATAATAGACCTACCAAGTCCCCTACTAGAACCTGTCACAAGTACATTCATTATAATCAACTCCTAGAAAGTATTATAAGGTAAGAAAAGAAAAAAAGAAAGTACTAAGATGTACTTTCAAGTTCTATTTCAAATGGATTCACTTTTGTTGCATCAACACTTATTATTTTTTACAAAATTAAATAAACATTTACATCCCTTACTTATTTCATCATAAGTAATAGTAAAATTATGAGTATACCAAGGATCATCGATCTCTTTACTATCATTTGTAAAATCTAATAACTTATATATTTTCTTATCAGTACCAAATAACCTTTTCATAGACTTAATATTATAATTATCCATTCCTATAAAGTAATCATACTTATCATAATCACTTTTCTCTAACTGAGTTGCAATATGTTTACTATAAGAAATATTATATTTATCTAACATTCTTTTAGTACCAGGATGTATATCACTACCAACATCTGCAGAAGTTCCTCTTGACACTATTAAAAACTCTTTCTCTAGTCCTTCTTTTTTAACTAAATCTTTCATAATAAACTCAGCCATAGTACTTCTACAAATATTGCCTAAACATACAAAACAAATTCTTATCATTTTACACCTCATTATTCATTATTATATTTTAATAGTTCTCTTATATCATCAACAGATAAATTTTGGAAACTCTTATACTCATCTCCATCATTTTCTATTAACTTATCACTAAGTATCTTCTTTTTGGCTTGTAAATCAAGAATCTTTTCTTCAATAGTTCCTTTAGTAATTAATTTTATAACTTCAACTGTATTCTTTTGTCCTATTCTATGAGCTCTATCAGTCGCTTGATTCTCTGCTTGCGGATTCCACCATAAATCTAAATGTATTACAATATCGGCACTAGTAAGGTTAAGTCCTGTTCCACCACTTTTTAACATAATTAAGAAGATATTTGTATCATCAGTATTAAACTTATCTACTAACTCTTGACGCTTCTTACTACTAACAGAACCATCTATAACATAACTAGTAATACCTTCTTTCTCAAGATTATCTTTAACTATATTTAAAGCAGTTCTAAAACTAGTAAACAAAAGTATTTTATGACCATTAGTCACCGCTTCCTTAACTACATCTATTAAATGTTCTATCTTAGATGAAGTCTTATTAAAGTTATCAAAGATAATCTTTGGATCTATACATACTTGTCTAAGTCTTGTTAAAAGTGTAAGTATCTGTATTTTATTCTTAGTAAAGCCTGCACTTACTAACTCTTCCATCTCTTCCTTAGTTTCTTTAACTAAAGCAGCATATATCTTCTTTTCTTCATCACTTAAATCTATATAGATATTATTCTCTAACTTATCAGGTAAATCTTTAAGTACTTCATTTTTCTTACGTCTTAAAATAAATGGTTTAACCTCTCTTCTAAGCTTACTTAAAGTTAAATTAGTATCATCATCAAAGTCACTACCTATTTTAAATTTCTCACTAAATTTAGTCTTACTAGCAAGAAAACCAGGCATTATATAATCAAAGATACTCCATAATTCTAGAATAGAGTTTTCAATAGGAGTTCCTGTTAAAGCAAGTTTAACTTCACTATTAATACTCTTAACTGCTTTAGTTAACATTGCAGTTGGATTCTTAATATTTTGCGCTTCATCTATAACCATAACTTTAAAGTTCATCTCTTTATAAATATCTAAATCTTCTCTAAGTAACCCATAACTAGTAATATAAACATTACCATTATATATTTTTAATCTATTATGTCTATCTTTCTTTAAACCAACAAAGATACTTCTTTTAATATCATCACTAAACTTATGAAACTCATTATCCCAGTTATAAACTAAAGCGGTTGGAGTTACTATTAATATTTTAGAATTACTATCTTCTTCTAATACTCTTCTAATAAAGATAATAGTTTGTAGACTCTTACCAAGTCCCATCTCATCTGCTAGTATTCCTCCAAGTTTACACTTATAAAGATTATAAAGCCATTTAACTCCATCTTTTTGATAAGGTCTAAGTAATTTATCTTCATCTTTAGTAAACTTAATATCTGCATTCTTATATTCTTTAAAGTTCTTAACAAATTCATCAAACAAATTATTAGTCTTAATAAATCTGTTTTTATTTTTTAAACTATCTAAATATAATGCTCTAAACTTAGGTATTTCTCCTTTTTCTTCATCAAGATCTAAATCTTCTTTTAATTCTTCTAACTCTTTTAAAGATGGATCTAATAAATCTAAAATATCTCCACTTTTTAGTTTATAATACTTCTTTTTATTCTTTAAACTTAAGAAAATATCATCCAACTCACTAGTACTTACATTATCAAGTTTAAATTCATAATTTAATATATTATCACGTCCTATACTAAAAGTAGTAGAACCTTTTACTTTCTTAATTAAACTAGTATGCTTTAACTTCTCACTAGTAAATACTTCATAAGTATCAGTTAACTCATCTAAACCATTTTCTAAAAAATAACCTACTTCATCTATATCATAAAGTCTTAACTCATTATCAAAGCCATATTTAGTAATATCTAAAAATACATTTCTTTCATAATCTTTATCTCTAATAACATTACTATCTTCTTTATCTAGATAATTAACCTCTATATCACCATAAGTAAATATTATTTTACATTCTATATATAACTCTAAGATATCAAAATATAACTTAACAGAAGGTGTCTTAACTATAACTAAATCATCTACAGAATCATCTATTTCTACTTTATCTTTAATATTAGGTATTAAATAATCTTTAACTTCTTTAAACCTATTATTAGAAAAAGAAAAACTATCTATTTCTTCTTCTAATACATTTCTTGCAATAATACTTTCTATTTCATTTAATTTATAAACACCATTCTTATCTATTAAATATCTATAATCACTACAAAGATTAGTTAAATCAGATAAATCAGCATCTACATTTAAAGTATGAGAATCTTTTCCTTTACTTACTTTAAAATTAAATGGAAGTCCTTTAATTAAAGGTAGTTCTTTATTAACATAAACATCTTCTACATAAATAGAATCTACTATTTCAAACAAGTCATCTAAAGTATTTTTAGTAGGAATTAAGTATGAGTCATAACGATAAAGTCTTGAATATGCTAACTCTATAAAATTAATTAACTTCTTACTTTCACTATTAAAATAATAGTTTTCATTACAATATGTAAATTCTTTGCCAAACTTAACTTCTCCTCCATTACGATACCTATCTATAAAAGAATTTACTTTATTACCTAAAGCATACATCTTAGTTGAACCTATTTTAAATCTTAATTCATAATAAGTAGAATAACTATTACTATAATAACCCATATGTCTTTCTAGTTTTAGATACGGTACAATAAAAGCTTCTTTCTTAATATTATTTCTATTACTAGACACTTTCTTTATTTCATTTAAAAGATTATTAGCATAGTAATCTATACTATCATCTTCATCTGTTAAAAAGTATTCTCCTTGATATTTAACTAAAGATGCAGCGATATGTTTACAAGATGATGTTGCATTAAACTGAGGACAAGTACAAGATGTATCAATAATATTATGTTTTTTATCTGTATATATTGTAACTATATATGATCTAAGAGTATGTTCAGATGAAACAATAAATCTATAAATAAATTCATCATAATCTTGTCCCATACCTACATACTTAACTTTTCTATTATCATAGTTTAATCCTTTTTGTAAATCACTATATGAAACATATTTTAATAACTCTTCAGTCATAGATACACCGCCTTCTAACTTCTTACTATAACATAGAAAAAGAAAAAAAGCTATTATTAAAGCTTAGTTTCCATCATAGTTTTATATATTGATTTAATTTTCTCTTTCTTATTATGATTCATTTCAATAAAGTTTATATGTAACTGATAACCACTATCAAAACTAAAAAGAAGTTCTACCTTACCTGGTTTAAAGTTAATAGCACTACTAGATATTGATGTATAAGGAAAAATATGTATTTTTTTATAATAGACAGCAAGGGTATCTCTATCAAATAAAATCATTTTTTTATCTGTAAAAACAGCATAATCCTTACTATTTTTATAACTACCTAAAATAGTCTCTTTACTACTAACATACTCCCTAGCATAATCTGGTAATTTATCAGTTGCAATCTCTTCTTTAAAATCAAAATATTTAGATAATTCTTTAAACTTAATATACGCCATATTAACACCTTGTATAATATAATCAGTTCTTATTTAAAGGAACTGAATGTATTATATCCTTTCTTTTATATTTTTGAGTTT
>CALVJE010000042.1 GCA_944331725.1 uncultured Bacilli bacterium
AAAACTTAAAAATATAAAAGAAAGGATATAATACATTCAGTTCCTTTAAATAAGAACTGATTATATTATACAAGGTGCATAAATGAATGAAGTAGTAAATTGTAAAGAAATAATAGATTATGTTTTAAGAAAAAAATCACCAAAAGATGATGGTATTCTAAGTAAAGATGAAAGATTTAAAATTTTAGAAGAAAATAGAACAGATATTGAAGTGTATAAATACTTAAAGGAAAAATTAGAGAATTTAAAAATAGAAGTTTGTGGTGATTATGAAGGTAAAGTTCTAGATTTAATGAAAAATAGAGGCCTAGAGGGTTGGTGTTGGCAAACAACAGAAAGTTCTATAGTTTTTCTAAATAATAATGACTATATAGAAAGAGGGAACTTAGTATTTGACCAATATAAAAAATACTGGCATTCTTGGATTAATTTCTATTATGAGGGTATAGAATACACCTTTGATCCTTGCTTAGATATTATTAGTAAAAAAGAATTATATCAAGAAACTTTTGAAACAGAAGTAAAAGGAATTGTTAGTGCAGGTGTTGTAAGAGATGAATTAATAAATAGAATTTTAAATCCCAAACCTCAAAGAACAAATTATTCTTCCAATAATCAAATGGTTAATGATTTTATGAAAAAATATTTTGGAGATGCTTTAGAACGAAATAAAGATGAGATTCATATTTCAGGTAATGATGATGTTACATCCCCAATGTATCGTAATAATACAGGGTATAAAGCAGAGATTTGTGATGGTAAAATTAAGAAATTAGTTGCTCATTATTATTTAAATGGTTAGTGTTTAGATGTGTCTAATTGTTTTTATAGTTCTTTAAATTATTTCTTTTTAATGCTATACTTAATTAATAGAAAAGAGGTTAAAATTATGCAAGATATCATTAATACAATTATTTTAGGAATTATACAGGGAATTGCAGAGTTCCTTCCTATATCAAGTAGTGCTCATTTAATAATCTTTAGAGATTTATTTGGAATAGGTGCATCAATGTCATCTAAAGTAGATTTATGCTTTGACTTAGCTCTACACGTTGGTACTCTTTTAGCTATTGCTGTTTTCTTTTTTAAAGACTTCTTAAATATGGTAATTAAAGGATTTACTAAAGGAGTTAAAGATAGTAATGGTAAATTATTTTGGCAAATAGTAGTTGCTACTATTCCTGCTGCTATTGTTGGTGTTTTATTTGAAAGTGTAATAGAAAAAGCAATTAGAACAAATTACATCTTAATCGCTTGTGCTCTAATCGTTATGGGTGTAATTATTTACTTAGTAGATAAAAAGAGTAAAGAAGAAAAAAATACTAAAGAAATAACTTTTAAAGATGCAATACTAATTGGCTGTTCTCAAGTATTTGCATTAATACCAGGCTTTTCTCGTAGTGGTACAACAATCGCTTGTGCAAGAGCCCTAAAAGTAGATAGAGAAAGTGCTGCTAAATTTTCTTTCTATTTATCTGCTCCTGTAGTATTAGGCGCTGCCACACTTCAACTGTTAGATAGTGGTACTATTAGTTTAATAATGGATAATGCCTTTATCTTTATATTAGGTATTGTAATATCATTTATTACAGGTTTAATTTGTATTAAATTCTTATTACAATATTTAAGAAAACACGACTTTAAATTATTTATGATTTATCGTATTATTCTAGCTTTAATTGTTATTATAACTGTAATACTTTAAATTTTAAGGAGGGAACACTATGCTAGATAAGTCATTTAGAGAAATATGTGATGGTATTAAAAAAGATGTTAAAGATACTCAGTTAGAAATTATGGTAAATGCTAATACTAATTTAGTTAATCTTTATTATAGAATAGGAAAAATAATTAGTGAGAACTTTTCTTGGGGGAATAAATTTGTAGAAAATGTTTCTTTTGAACTTAAAAATACTTTTCCAACTTTGAAAGGTTTTTCCGCCCGTAATTTAAATTATATGAAAGCTTTTTACGAAGAATATAAAGATGATGAAGAATTTTTGCACCTAGGTGCAAAATTACCTTGGAAGCACAATATTACTTTAATGCAAAAAGTAAAAGATAAAAATATTCGTAAATGGTATATGGAAAAATGCTTAGAAGAAGGTTGGTCAAAGAATATTTTAATCTATCAGATAGATACTAATTTATATAAAAGACAGGTGGAAAATGAAAAACATAATAATTTCAAGGTTACTTTAAAAGAAAATAGTGATCTTGCTAATAATATTATGAAAGAGCCCTATGTTTTCGATTTAATTGAATTAACTGAAGACTATAAGGAAAAAGAATTAGAAAATAAAATGCTAGAACGCTTAAAAAATGTTTTATTAGAATTAGGTAGTGGTTTTTCCTTTGTTGGTAATCAATATAAAATAACCGTAGGCGATGAAGATTTTTATATAGATTTACTATTTTATCATATTAAACTAAAGTGCTATATTGCAGTAGAACTTAAAGTAGGAAAGTTTAAATCTGAATTTGGTAGTAAAATGGGATTTTATTTGACTGCGTTAGACGAACAACTTAAAGATGATAATGATAATCCTTCTATTGGTATTATTTTGTGTTCTAGTAAAAATAACCAAATAGTAGACTATACTTTAAAATATATTAATAAACCACTAGGAGTTAGTGAATATAAAATATTTAATGAACTTCCCAATAATTTATTAAAAGAATTTCCAACAGAAGATGAGTTAAATATCTTTATGGATATAGATGAGGAGTGATAACTTATGAGTAACACACTAGCTTTATTTATAACATTTCTTTTAGGAGTATTTATCTTAATAGGAACAATTATCTCTTTCTTTATAAAAAAACAAGATAAAGTCCTAGATTTTATCTTTGCTTTCGCACTATCTTTATTATCTATGTTAATAATAATAGATTTACTTCCTGAAATAATAGAACATCTAGGCATAACTTACATTTATTTATTCTTATTGTTTGGTATGTTAGGTTTATTAGTATTTAAGGTAATAGATGATTTTGTTCCTCTTCACGAAGATCATAAACTAACTAAAAAAGAAGTAAAGAAAAACTATGTTCATATCGGCCTACTTGCTACTATCGCTTTAATTATTCATAATATAGTAGAAGGTATGGCTATCTATTTATCAGCTTGTAATGACATTTCTCTTGGGCTTGTTATGAGTATAGGAGTAGGTCTACATAATATTCCTTTAGGTATAATTATAACTACTACACTACGAGTTAGTGATGCTAAGAGTAAAGATTATGTTATTTTATTAGGAAGTTTATTCTTATCAAGTTTTGTAGGAGGCCTTATTCCTTACTTATTAAACTTAAACACTGTAAGCGATACGGTTATTGGTTCCTTGCTTTCTCTTACTCTAGGAATGCTTTTATATATTATTATCTTTGAACTATGGCCTAAAGTTGTTAAGACTAAAAATAAAAAGATAACTATTATTGGTTTAATCTCTGGAGTAATATTACTATTATTAAGTTTACTAATCTAATGGAGGAGTATTATGTTAGATAAATTTTTGTATTTGTTTTTATCATTTATGCTTTATTCATTCTTAGGATATATTATTGAAATAACAAACTGTTCTATTAGAGAAAAGAAATTGATTTTAAATAGAGGTTTTTTCTTAGGACCATATTTACCTATATATGGTATCTCTTGCCTTTTAATGGAATTTCTTATTTTAAGATATAAGAATGATTTGTTTACAGTCTTTGTTATGAGTGCATTCATTTCTACAACTCTAGAATATGTTACTAGTTATATCTTAGAGAAAATCTTTAAAGCTAGATGGTGGGATTATTCTGATCATAAATTTAATATAGAAGGAAGAGTTTGTCTATTTAATGCCTTTTTATTTGGAGTAGGTGGTATTGCTTTTGTCTATTTACTACATCCTTTTGTAACCTATATTATAGAACTTCTTCCACTTGCTGCTTTTAGAATAATATCAATAATTCTATTAGTTATCTTCTTAACAGATGTAATTATTACAATAACAACTCTTTGCCAAGTAAAAATATCTACTTTAAAATTTAAAAGTAAAGATGTAACTATGGAACTTACACAAATAATAAGAAATGAACTAAAATCTAGAAAAATTAAAACCAACTTCTTTGTTCGTCATATGTTAAATGCCTTCCCTAAAATTGATATAAAAGGGACAAATACTTTGAGTATCTTAAAGAAATATGCTATAAAGAAGAAAAAATAATTGTAAAGTTTTGTAGATACTATATGTTAGAAAAATAAATAGTTTAAAATATGTTATAATTTAGAAAGAGGGATTATAATGAAAATAAAAAAAGATATTAATAAAAATATTTTTAGAGCCTACGATATTAGAGGAGTAGTACCAACTGATATAGATGTAGATACCTCATATACTATTGGTCTTGCTTTTGGAAGTAAATTAATAGATTTAGGTAAAGATAAATGTGTAGTAGGTCACGATAATAGAATATCTTCTCCTGATTTACATCAAGCTTTAATCCAAGGGTTAATTGAAACAGGTATAAATGTCTATGATTTATCTTTAACAACAACACCTATGTATTATTATGCTTGTATAAATCTTGGAATAGATTCAGGTATTATGATAACTGCTAGTCATAATCCTAAAGATGAAAATGGTTTTAAGATAGCATTTAGTGATTATAATAATGCTAAAGGAGAAGAAATAACAGATTTTTATGATTATATAGAAAAAGGTAATTTTAAGACTGGTAGTGGTTCTATTACTAAAAAAGATGTAAAGAAAGACTACTTTAAAGCACTTTTAGATAATTTATCTTTTGGTAGTAGAAAATTAAAAGTAGTATTAGATCCAGGTAATGGAACAACTTCTATTCTATTAGATGAACTATTTAAAAATGTTCCTGTTAATTATAAAATTATTAACGGTGAAAGTGATGGAACATTTCCTAATCATCATCCTGATCCATCTATTGAAAGTAATTTAGAAGAATTAAAAAGAGTAGTTAAAAATACTAAAGCAGATATTGGTCTTGCTTTTGATGGAGATGGTGATAGAGTAGGTATTATTTCTGATTTAGGAGAATTTATTCCAATGGATTATTATATGATTATAATAATTAGAGATATTATTAATAAAGTAGATAATAAAACATTTTTATATGATGTTAAATGTAGTAAATCTTTAGAAGATGAAATTATTAAACTTGGAGGTAAACCATACTGTTATAGAACAGGTAACTCTTATACAAAAGCGAAAGTAAAAGAACTTGATCTTGCTTTTGGAGGAGAATTATCAGGACACGTTTACTTTAGAGATAAATTCTTAGGTTTTGATAGTGGTATTTATGCAGGACTTAGATTACTTGAAATATTATCTAATACTAAAAGATCTGTTGATGAACTATTAGAGGGTATTAATAAATATTATTCTACACCTGAGACTAAATATAAATCTTTAGATGATAAGAAATATTTGGTAGTAGAGAAAATTGAAGAGTACTGTAAAAATAAGAATTATACCTATAATAATATAGATGGAGTTAGAGTAACATTCCCATTTGGTTGGGCTAGTGTAAGAGCCTCTAATACAGGACCTAATATTACAGGAAGATATGAAGCGGATACATTAGAAAACTTAGAAAAAATAAAAGAAGAATTTGAAAGTTTAATTACTAAATATAATAAATAAACATATCTTATACTAGGAAGGATGAATAAAATGAAGATAGTTATTACAGCAGGAGGAACAGGTGGTCATATTTTTCCAGCTTTAGCAGTTATAAATAAAATAAAAGAAAAAGATAAAGATGTAGAGATTCTATATATTGGTACAACTGATAGAATGGAAAAAGATATTATTCCTAAACAAAATATTAACTATATAGGTATTAAAATGATAGGACTAAATCGTAAAAATCCTTTTAAAAATATAGAAGTAATGAAAACTTATTATAAAGCTTGTAAGAAAGCTAAAGAGGAACTATCTAAATTTAAACCTGATATAGTTATAGGTTTTGGTGGTTATATATCAGCACCAGTTATATATGCTGCTTCTAAATTAAATATTAAAACTATTATTCACGAACAAAACTCTATTCCTGGGGTTTCTAATAAATTCTTATCAAGATATGTAGATAAAATACTAGTGTCATTTAAAGAAAGTAGTGAATATTTTCCTAAAGAAAAAGTAATATATACAGGTAATCCTAGAAGTGAACAAATAAAAGATGTTAAAAAAGTATCTAAGGAAACTTTAGGATTTAAAAAAGATTTACCTTTAGTAATTATAGTTATGGGCTCTCTTGGTTCCTTAACTATGACTAATAAATTAAAAGAGATATTACCTTTATTTAATAATAAAAACTATCAAGTATTATTAATAACTGGTAAAAACTATTATGATGATTATAAAGATATAAAACTAAATAATAATGTAAAACTATTACCTTTTTATGATAACTTAATCGCTATTATGAAAGATACTACTTTAATGGTTACAAGAAGTGGAGCATCTACAATAGCAGAACTTACTAGTATTGGACTTCCTGCTATTATGGTACCTAGTCCATATGTTACTAATAATCATCAATATAAAAATGCTAAGGCTTTAGATAAAGGAGTAGAAATTATAGAAGAAGAGAACTTTAATAAAGATACTCTTATACCTTTAATAGATAAATTAATTAATGATAAAAAAAGATTAAAAGAAATGAGTAATGAATTACTAAAAAGAAAAGTTTTAGATAGTGCTAGTAAAATATATGATGTAATTGAAAGTGTAGTAAGGGATGAATGAGATGAAAGAATTTTTAAATGAAGTAGATAAACTTGATATAGGAAAAATAGTTAAAGATGTTTTTATTAGTAAATATACCACTTATAAAGTAGGTGGTTTAGCAAGAGCGATTATTTATCCTAAAAATACTGATAAACTAGTACTATTATGTAAGTTAATAAAAAAACATAATATTAAATATAAAATATTAGGTAATGGTAGTAATTTATTATTTAGTGATAAGACTTATGAAGGTGTTTTAATTAAGTTAGATGAATTTAATAAAATAGAGTTTTTTGATAATAAGATAGTCTGTGGAGCGGGAGCATCACTTATGAAAGTAGCTAGAGAATCAATTAAAAGAGGGCTAGCAGGATTAGAATTTGCAACAGGTATACCAGGTACAATTGGTGGTGCTGTTTATATGAATGCTGGGGCTTATAAGAGTGATATGGGGTATGTTACAAGAAGTGTTAAAGTCCTAACAGATGATTTTAAGATTATTACTTTAACTAATGAAGAAATGAATTTTCATTATCGTAGTAGTTTTTTACAACATCATCCTAACTATATTTGTTTAGAAGCAACTATAAGACTTGAAAAAGGAGATAAAAATGCTTTAGAAGAAGTAGTTAAAGATAGAAAACAAAGAAGAATGAAATCACAACCCCTAAATTATCCTAGTGCAGGTAGTGTCTTTAGAAATCCAGAAAATGCTGATCCTTCTGGTAAGTTAATAGAAGATATTGGACTTAAAGGATTAACAAAAGGTGGAGCAGAAGTTAGTGAAGTTCACGCTAATTTTATTATCAATAAGAATAATGCTAGCGCTAAAGATATTCACGATTTAATTTTATTTGTTAAAGATGCAGTAAAAGAACATTATGGTATAGATTTAAAAATAGAACAAGAATTTGTTAATTGGGAGTAATTATGACTAAAGTAATAAAAAAGAAAAAACTAAGACTATTACCATTCTTTATATTTATTTTAATAATAGCAATTATTGTATTTGTAGTATTAGTTTTACTAGATACAAAAGTTAAAAATATTATAATTACTGGTAATGATGTAATAAATGATGAAGAAATAATTGAAAGAGCAGGACTTACTAATTATCCAAGTTTCTATAAGACTAGTACTAGAAATATGGAAAAGAAAATAGAAGAAAATCCTTTAGTAAAAAGTGTAGAAGTAAAAAGAGAAATTTATCATATATTTAATATTGAAATAGAAGAATATGAAATACTATATAAAAGAGAAGATAATGGTAAATATGTTTTAGAAAGTAAAGAAGAAATAACTTTAGATAATAATATACCATATATGATTCCAAGATTAATTAATGAAATACCAACTGATAAAATAAATAGTTTTATTAAATATTATAAAAGAATAGATAGAAATATAAGAGAAAAAATCAGTGAGATTAAATATGATCCAAATGAGTTTGATAAAGATAGATTTTTACTTTATATGGATGATGGAAATAGTGTTTATTTAACTATTACTAAATTTGAAAGATTAAACTATTATAATGATGTTCTACCTCAATTAGATGGTAGAAAAGGTTATTTATATTTAGATTCTGGAAATCATTTTCAGATAATGCAATAAATAAAGAAGCATTTAAGCTTCTTTATTTAACTCTTCTAATTCTTCTTCGCTTAAACCGGTATTTTTAGATATTACTTTTATAGGTATACCATCTTTAAGAAAATTTTTAGCAATTTCTATTTCTTTAGTTTTAGCACCTGCATCATAACCATCATCATATCCCCAACTACGAGCGGTATTAATCATTCTTTTTTGCATTGCCTCATTATCATAGACTACTCCAAATTTATCATCAATCCCTAATCTTTCTAATTCATCCACAATCTTTAATGCCTCCTTATCATCTCCTGCTATTTCTCTTAACTCTTCATAAGAGTTAG
>CALVJE010000043.1 GCA_944331725.1 uncultured Bacilli bacterium
ATTGGAGACTTAGCCTCTAATACAAAAGTAGGTTATATAGCAGAAGAAGAAACAAATACCTTACCAGATGGGAAAGGAATAAACTTAGAAAAAGCAGATACAACAGGAAGCAGTAATACTTATATAATAAGAGTAATAAATAATTCAGGAAATAGTGTAACAGTTAATTTAGGAGTAAGTGTAGGACTAGATTATAACGATTTAAGTCTACCAGAAAAAGGCCATTTATTTGAAGAGATAACACATAAAGGAGAAGTAGGAACAGTAGTATTAAGTAATATAAGTAAAGATAATATATACGATGATGGAGTAGATACTTTTACTACAGGACAGTATCCTAACAATTACGTCTGGTATAGTGGAAAATTATGGAGAGCGGTGTCTGTAAATAATGAAGAGAAGACAGTTAAGTTAGTAACCCAGTGGAATATAAGTGCAATTCCATATAATGCAAGTGGAAATACGTCTTTTGAAGGAAGTTATATGGAAGAGTGGCTGAATGATACTACAGTAGATGGTTTCTTAGGTAATTTAAGAGATTATGAGAATTTCATTGTAACAGATAGTGTATGGGACGCGACAATGGATAATAGAGGTTTAGGAAGTATAACAAGACCTGATGGCACAACTGTAGTAGAAGATGCAGTAGGATTGTTAAATATGTATGAATACCAGACAAGTTATACAGGAACAATCTATAGTAGTGGTTATTTACATAATGAATTACAATGGTGGTTAATAACCCCAGATACATCTACTAAAATATGGCAAGTAAATAGCCGAGAAGTTGGTAATGGTAATACGACTTCATATGAGCCAACGGGGACTGCAGGTATTAGACCATCAATAGTATTAAAATCAAATATAAAAATTATAGATGGAGATGGAACAGAAAATAATCCATATCGCTTAGAAGGAGATAATGACACCAATCTATCTGGTGTATTACTTTCAAGTAGATATAGTGGAGAGTATATGAGGTTTGGTAATAATGAAAATAGTCTATATCGAATAGTAAGCCATGAAACAGATGGACTAACTAAAATAACAAGTGCCGAGCCTTTAAAAAGTTCTGGAATGTTTATAACAAGTGCCTTTAGTAGTGAAAGTAGTGATATCTATTATTCATCTAGTAATGTAATAGGTACATTCTTAAATGGAGATTATTTGAATAGTTATGTAGATAGTAGTTATAATGAAATGATAGAAGAAAGTACAACGTGGTATTTAGGTAATGTAGGTGCAGGAGAAAGTTATAAATTAGCAAAATATGCAGATACAAATATGGCAACTTATACTACATCTACTGAAGTAAAAATTGGATTATTACGGATAGGCGAATTAATGTCGGGACAATTTACTTATATAGAAGGTAATACGACATACTGGCTATTGACCTTGAATAACCAAAAGACATTTGTAAGAACATCATATTTAGCTGGTAATGGTTCTAGTGATTTTTCTACAAAATCCTTCGGAATAAAACCATCTCTAAATCTAAAATCTAATGTAGTTATAACAGGTGGAAATGGTACTAAAAATAATCCATTTATCCTTGATCTAGCTTGATATATCAACAAATTTACGAAAATTCGTAAAAAAGTATTGATTATCCGTATATCCTATGCTACATTATTAGTGGGAGGGAAACTTATGGATAGAATTAAAGCTATGGAAGAAAGAAAAGCTAAAGTAGATGAGTTAGAAAGAGAGTTTGTGGAAGATTTTATTAAATTAAGAAAAGATAAACATTTAACACAAGAATCTCTTGCTAATAAATCTGGTGTTATTAGATTAACTATTACAAGAATAGAGAATTTTATTACTTCTCCACAAATTAATACTTTAATTAAAATATTAAAACCTATTGGTTATACTATTAAAATAGTTCCAATTAAAAAGAAGAAGTAGTTTTGAGATTAGAAATTTCTAATCTCTTTTAATTTTTTGTAGAAATTTTTTCTATAATCCTCTATACTATTTTCTAGGAAGTGAAGACTATGAGAAATATATCTATTTTACCTGCAGATACTTATGTAGTTGTTAATAAAACCGTTATTAGAGAAGATGATAGACGCCTTTTGACTATGCTTTATCAACCTATTATTGGATATACTGCTGTTAGTCTTTATTTTACTTTTGTAGATGATTTGGATGAGTTGAATAGAATTAGTACTGACTTAAATCATCATCATTTAATGAGTATTATGCAACTACGTTTAGAAGATATTATAATTGCTAGAGAGAAGTTAGAAGCGGTGGGACTTTTAAAGACTTACTTAAAAAAGGGTAATGTTAATAATTATGTTTATCTTTTATATTCTCCTATTAGTGCTAATGAGTTTTTTAATCATCCTATACTAAATGTAGTTTTATATAATAATATTGGTAAGAGGGAATATTTAAAAAGACAAGAGATGTTTAAAGTACCTAGGGTTAGATTAACTGATTATGAAGATGTTTCTCATAAATTTAATGAAGTGTTTAAGAGTAGTAATTTAAAGCCTTTTGAAGTTATTGAAGATATAGAGAAACGTGAAGAGGGTACAATTATTTTAGATGATATGATAGACTTTAATCTTTTAATTGCATCTATTCCAAGTGGTCTTGTTAGTAATAGATGTTTTAATGAAGATATTAAGAAGCTTATTAATAATCTTGCTTTAGTATATAATATAGATACTGAAAGAATGAGTGGACTTGTTAGGGCTTCTTTAAATGAAAAAGGACTTATAGATAAAGCTTTACTTAGAAAAAATTGTCGTAATTATTATTCTTTTGAAAATGTAGGTAATCTTCCTACATTAGTTTATCAAACACAACCTGATTATTTAAAGAAACCTGTTGGAGATAATTCTAAATGGGCTAAGATGGTTTATACTTTTGAAAATACTAGTCCTTATGATTATTTGAGAAGTAAATATAAGGGAGCGGAACCTACTAAGAGAGATTTACAATTAATAGAAGAGTTAATGATAGATCAAAAACTTAGTGCAGGGGTTGTTAATGTACTTATTTCTTATGCTTTGAAAGTTAATAATCAAAAGTTAAATCGTAATTACTTAGAGACAATTGCAGGACAATGGAAGCGTCTTAATATAGAAACAGTTGAAGAAGCGATGAAATTAACAGAGAAAGAATATAAAAAGATGAAGAAAATTGCTACTACAACTACTAAGAGTAAAACTGTAGTTAAGAAAAATAGTAAAGAAGAGATATTACCTGATTGGTTTGATAAAGAAGTAGATGCTAGTAGTGTTAATGAAGAGGAGAAAGAAGAGTTGGATAAACTAATAGATAGTCTTGTATAATTTGTTAATTTGTGATATAATAGGCGGTAATTTAGGGGGTTAATTATGGATAATTTATTAGTTAGGAAATATGTTATAGATATAGTGTTTATTATTGTAGTTATATCTTTATTAACTTGGTTTTGGTTTGGTCCTTATCAAGATAAAGTTAGAATAAAAGAGTCTTTGAGAGCTAATAATTTGGAGTTTAATGATAGTATTAGTTATAATGGTTTTGATTCTTTTAGTTTAGATAATAATAAAATTACTAAAGAATTTAGTGTTACTAATAATGGTGATGAAGAGATTAGTTATGTTGTTAGTTTTGATAATTTGACTAATGAGAAGAATAACTTTGTAAATTATATCTTAACTGATAGTGAAGGAAATGTTATTAAAAGAAATTTATCTTTAGATGGGTATATTTTAGAAAATAATATTAGTCCTTTAGAGACTAAAGAATATAAAATAATTTTATGGTATGATGATGAAAATACAATAGATGGTAATTTAGAACTTATTTTAAATTCTAGTATTGCTTAACAAATATAAAGAGATATGTTAAAATAAATATATCTTTTATTTGTCTCTATAGTTCAACGGATAGAACAAGGCCCTCCTAAGGCTTAGATGAAGGTTCGATTCCTTCTAGGGACACCATTTTGATTATAAATATGAGGTGTTTTATGATATATATTAGTGAAATTAGTAATAAACCTTTAGAAAGAGGTAATAATAATAATCAAGATCAAACTTTTGATTTGTTAGAAAAATTAAATATAGATTTTTCTTGTGTTTCTAATGATGTTGTGGAAACAATGGAAGAATGTGAAGAATTAGATAAAGTATTAGAAGTAGAGATAAGAAAGAGTCTTTTAGTGAGAAATCAAAAGAAAACTAGATATTATTTAGTTGTTATGCCTGCTTCTAAGAGATGTGATATGAAAGAATTAGCTTTGCTACTTGATGAGAATAAATTATCATTTGCTTCAAGTTCTGATATGTTAAGTTTATTAAATTCTATTCCTGGTTCTTTATCTATTATGGGACTTATTAATGATAAAGATAATAGTGTTCAATTAGTTTTTGATAAAAGTATTTTAGATAGTGAATATTTTGGGTGTAATACTGGGACTAATAAGTCTCATTTGAAGTTAAAAACTTCTGATGTAATAGATAAAATATTACCTTATATTAATCATAATCCTATTATTATTGATATTGAATAATATAAGTATATAGTTTATTTATGTTATTAAAGACAACTTTTTGTTAGTCTTTTTATTTTTTTTGTTGACTTGGGAGTGAGTCACGGGTGTATTATAAAAAGTAGGAGGGATGATTTATGGAAAAGATTTTGTTTGTTAATAGTAGTCCAAATAAAAATGGTAATACTTATAAAATTGGTGAAGAATTATTAAGGGGTTATGAACATAAAGTTTTACAGATGGTAGATTATAGAATATCTCAGTATGGACAAGTATTTGAAGATGATGAGATGAAAGAGGTATTAAAAGAAATGGATAAATATGATATTCTAGTAATAGGTAGTCCTGTTTATTGGTATACTGTAGGTGGTATGTTAAAGACTTTTATAGATAGACTTTATATGTTACCTGAGGCAGAGGCTTTAAGAGGGAAAAAGTTATATTTATTCGCTCAAGGTTCTGCACCTAGTCAAGATACAGTTAAATCTATAGAATTTCTTTCTAATAGATTAAGTTATTTAATGGGGATGGAATTAAAGGGTGTTGTTACTGATAAATCTGATGGAAAAGAGATATTAAATAGAATGAAATTTGATTTTTAAGGATGTTGTTATATGAAGGAAGAAGATTTAGAGATTGTTTATTCTAAAGATAATGAAGCGATAGAAAAAGATTATAGTAAATGTATTTCTTGTGGATATTGTGTTAAGACTTGTCGTGATGAAGTTACTGTTGCTAGAATGTATGAGATAAAAAGAAGTATTGAACCTATTTGTATAAACTGCGGACAGTGTGTTAATATGTGTCCTACAGAAAGTATTCACGAGAAGTTTGATTATTTAAGACTTAAGAAATTACTAAAAAATAAAAATATTGTAAAGACTGTTAGTATCGCTCCTGCTGTTAGAGTAGCGATAGGTGAAGAGTTTGGGGAAGCCTTAGGAGAAAATTTGGAAGGAAGAGTTGTTACGGCTTTAAGAAAGTTAGGCTTTGATTATGTTTTTGATATTACTTTTGGAGCTGATTTAACGATTATGGAAGAAGCGATGGAGTTAGTTAATCGTATTAAAAATAAAGGAATTCTACCAATGTTTACTTCTTGTTGTCCTGCTTGGGTAAAGTATGCAGAAATCTTTTATCCAGAGTTTATACCTAATCTATCTAGTTGTAAAAGTCCTATTACAATGCAATCTACAATGATTAAGACTTATTTTGCAGGCAAGAAAAAAATACCTGCTAAAGATATATTGAATGTTGTTATCGCTCCTTGTACGGCTAAGAAGAGTGAGATTAAAAGAGATGAAGTAAATAGATCAGGGGTCTCTGATACTGATTTTGTTTTAACTACTAGAGAGTTAGCATTGTTATTAAAAGAAGAAGGTATTGATTTAATATCTTTAGAAAATAGTACTTTTGATTCTCCTTTAGGAAAAGGTAGTAGTGCAGGGTTAATCTTTGGAAATAGTGGAGGAGTGTTGGAAGCTGTTCTTAGAACGGCTTATTACTATTTAACGGGAAAGAATTTAAGTAAAGAAGAATTAGTATTTAATGAAGTTAGAGGAATGGAAGGTATTAAAGAAGTGTCTGTTATGATAGATAACTTAGAGATTAAAGTTGCAGTTCTTAATGGTATCTCTAATGCTAAAATATTATTAGATAAGATAAGAAATGGAGAAGTCAATTATCATTTTGTTGAGGTTATGAACTGTTTAGGTGGTTGTATTGCCGGAGGAGGACAACCTAAAAGTACTTTACTTAATCTTAATAAGACAAGGTTTGCTAGAATGAATGGTATTTATAAAGAAGATGAAAAAGCTAGTCTTAGATTGTGTCACGAAAATCCTGAGATAAAAGAAATATATAAAGACTTTTTAGAATATCCTAATAGTCCTAAAGCGAAAGAATTACTTCATACTACTTATCAGGATAAATCTTATTTGTTGGGAGGTAAGATGAATGAATGAAGAAGATATAAGATCAAAAACTTTAGAATGTCTTTCTTGTGTTACTAAGCCTTGTCAAGTAGGATGTCCATTAAATAATGATACAACTGGTTTTATAAAATTAGCTCGTGAAGGTAAATATAAGGAAGCGTATGATTTGTTATTAGAAACGACAGTCTTATCTTCTGTTTGTGGAAGAATTTGTCCTCACGAGAAACAGTGTCAAGGAATGTGTGTAAAGAAAGTATCTTATGAATCTGTTAAAATTGGAGATATAGAGGCTTTTATTGGTGATATGGCTTTAGAAAATAACTGGACTATTAGTAGTTTACCTTTAAAAAATAAGAAAGTTGCGGTTGTAGGAGGAGGACCTAGTGGATTAACTTGTGCAGCCTTTCTAAGACAAAATGGTTATGATGTTACTATTTATGAAAGACATAATTATTTAGGTGGTCTTTTATATCACGGGATACCTCCCTTTAGGCTAGATAAAACATTGTTAAGAAAAGTAATTGATAAGATTTTAGAGTTAGGTATTAATGTTAAACTTAATCAAAGTATTGGTAAAGACTTTAGTCTAGAGGATTTAGAGAGTGAATATGATGCAGTGTTTTTAGGATTTGGAGCGAATCTTTCTAGTAAGATGAATATACCTGGAGAAGATTTAAATGGCGTAATTGGTGGTAATGAGTTGCTAGAAGAAAATAATCATCCTGATTATACTGGTAAAACAGTAGTAGTAAGTGGCGGTGGTAATGTTGCTATGGATGTTTCACGGACTATAAAAAAAGCCAGTGCAAAAAAAGTATATGTTATTTATAGAAGAAGTGAGAAGGAAGCGCCTGCCGAAGAAAATGAGATTAGGGAAGCGAAAGATGAAGGAGTAGAGTTCTTATTTCAAAATAATATTCTTGGTATTTATGGAGAAAAAAATGTAGAGAAAATTGAAGTTATTAAGACAGAACTTGTTAAAAAAGAGGGTGACGATAGATTATCTCCTGTTAATATAGAAGGATCTAACTATTATCTTTCTTGTGATTATGTAGTTATGGCGATAGGAAGTCATTCTGAGGAGTCTATTGTTAATAATTTAGGATTAGAACTTGATAAAAGAGGAAGAATATTAATAGATAAAGATGGACATACTTCAAAGAAAAAAGTCTTTGCAGGAGGAGATTTAACTGGTACTAAAGGTACAGTTGCCTTTGCATCTCGTGCAGGACGTGATGCGGCTTATGCAATTATAGAATATTTAAAAGATAAATAATTAAAAAGATGACTATATTTCGTCATCTTTTTCTGTATTTGTTAAGTTACTATAGTATTGTGTTTTACCATTTAAAACATCATTATAAAAGTTTTGTTTCCAGTGGATATAATTAATACTATCTTGTATTTTGTTTATCTTGTGTTCTAATTCCTTTAACTTGTTATTAAGTATAACTTGCCTTTCAGGAATAGTAGACTTTCCTTTTAAACAAAGGGCTAAGTACTCTTTCATTTCTACGATACTCATACCACAACTTTTAAGACAAGATAGACTTTTAATCCAAGCGATGTCTTTATCATTAAAAACACGATAGTTATTCTTATCTCTTTTGACATTAGGGATTAAGCCTTCATTACAGTAAAATTTTAACGTATCATAAGTTAATCCTGTTTTCTCACATGTTTGCTTCATTGTATATAACATAAATTAACCTCCTAAAAAAATTCAAAAAAACACTTGACCGTGAGTTACTCCAGGGTTGTATAGTTGAATTGTATTAGAAAAATGTTTAATTGTCAAGAAAAGATGATGTTTTTATGGAATATGTAAAATTAAACAATGGTGTAGAAATGCCAATATTAGTATTTGGAGTATATCAAATACCTAAAGAAGAAACTAAGAAATGTGTACTTGATGCGATTAAGGTAGGATATAGAGCGATTGATACGGCACAGTCTTACTTTAATGAAAGTGAAGTAGGGGATGTAATTTTAGAAAGTGGTATTCCTAGGGAAGAATTTTTTACTCTTAATATCTTCTTTTAATCTTTCAAATTCAGGTCTTAAATTGCCTGTTTTGGCACTTATTCCAGCAT
>CALVJE010000044.1 GCA_944331725.1 uncultured Bacilli bacterium
CTATATTAGAAGGAAGGTGTAGTATATGGCAACTAAAAGAGACTATTATGAAGTATTGGGTGTATCTAAAAGTGCTACTAAAGATGAGATAAAAAGTGCCTTTAGAAAACTTGCTAAAAAGTATCACCCTGATATAAGTAAAGAAGAAAATGCTGAAGAGAAGTTTAAAGAAGTTCAAGAAGCATATTCTGTTCTTTCTGATGATAATAAACGTCGTCAATATGATCAATTTGGTCACGCAGGTGTTGGAGGAGCAGGAGCTGGTTCTGGTTTTGGCGGATTCAATGGTGCAGGATTTGGTTTTGATGCAAGTGACTTAGGTGATATCTTTGATGACTTGTTTGGTGGTGGCTTTGGTTTTGGTGGATCTAGTAGAGGCCGTGGTAATAGAACAAGACGTGGTAGTGATGTGTTAATGCAAGTAGAACTTACCTTTGAAGAAGCTATCTACGGGTGTGAGAAAGATTTTGATTTAGATGTTGTAACAGAATGTGATAAATGTAATGGTTTAGGTGGGTTCCACGAAGAGACTTGTAAAAGATGTCACGGTAGTGGTACTATAACTAGCGAACAAAGAACAATACTTGGTTCATTTATGACTAAAACTACTTGTCCAGAGTGTAATGGTACTGGTAAGACATATAAAGAAACTTGTAATAAATGTCGTGGTAAAGGACAAGTTAAATCTCATAAGATTATCACTGTAAGTGTTCCTAGTGGAATAGATAACGGTGAAAGATTAAGAGTACCAGGGAAAGGGCACGCTGGAGAAAATGGTGGTGCATCAGGAGATTTATATTTAGAATTTCATATTAAAGAACATAAATTTTATGAACGAGATGGTCTTGATATTTATCTAGAAGTACCTATTAATATGGCTGAAGCAGCCCTTGGTTGTAAAAAAGAAATACCTACAATTTATGGTAATGTTAAATTAAATATAGATAGTGGTACTGATAGTGGAGATAAACAAAGACTTAAAGGCAAAGGTATTAAAGACTCTACTAGCAGAAGAGTTGGGGATATGTATGTTATCTTTAAAGTAGTTACTCCTAAGAAGTTATCAAGAGATCAAAAGAAATTATTTGAATCCCTTGCTAAAACTAACTTAGACGATAATGAAGTAGATAAATTTACAAAATTTACTAAAAATAATGATTAGTATATAGTAATTACTATATGCTTTTTCTTTTTAAATTCGCTATTTGCGGGGTGTTATTTTAATATAAACAATGCTAAAATGGTTACAAGCAAAGGAGATGTTATGTATGAATCAAAAAAATATAGGCAATGTAATTGCTACTAAAAGAAAAGAAAAAAATATGACACAAAGAGAATTAGCAGATTTATTATTTGTTACTGATAAAACTGTATCTAGATGGGAAACTGGTGTATATATGCCAGATTTAAGTTTAATTCCTACTTTAGCAGAAGTTTTAGATATTTCTACTTATGAATTACTTACTGGAAATGAACAAACTAAAACTACTAATACTACAAATAATGTTGAATCAGAAGTTCGTTATTATTACTCTTTAAGTGAAGAAGATAAAATCGTAGAATTTTTAAAAACTATGGATGATTTAAAGTATAAAGGAAAATTCTATGAAAAAACTATACAATATGATCATCCTGTTCCTGAATATAGTTTTTATTCTAAAGAAATAGATGCTAGATTTAGAGTACGTATTACAGAAAATAAAGAAACTAAGAAATGTATGATTAGTTACAAACAAAGAATGGGAAAAGTATCTTCTGATGAAATAAATACTGAAAAAGAAGTAGAAGTTACTATTAATCCTAATGAGTATGATAATCTAATATATCTATTAGAAGATGTTTTAAAATTAAAACTAATAGAAAGTTATGAACGTTATCGTTATGTTTTTAGTAATGATGATGTAGAAATAGTAGTAGATCGTTATCCTTTTGCTATTGCTTTAGAAGTAGAAAATAAAAGTGCTGATAAAGATCCTAAAACTGTTATTCTATATTATTTAAATAAACTAGGACTTTCTTTAGAAGATTCTTATAAATTATCTTGGGATGATAAATATGAAGAACTATGTAAAGAAAATAATATTGAAAAATACTCTATAGTTGAATTCTCTAAAGAAATGCCAAAATATGTAGGACATTTATTTAAAAACTAAGTATATTTTGATTGCTTTTTAAACTAGTTAATTATCTTTATATGAAAAAGTATATAGTGTATGCTATATGCTTTTCTTTACTTTTAAACTAAAATATGGTATAATAGACACTGCTTAAGAGGGGGATATATATGAATATATGGAAAGAAGAATCTAAGTTTGATTATAAGTTGTATGCAGAAGTAGATACTTTTTTTGAAAATTTACATAAAAACGAAAATTTGGAATATCGAACAGTTCAACATACTATGGCTTTAGATATAATAGATGCTATCAAGAATAAAGAAATATTATTAATGGAAGCAGGTGTAGGTAGTGGTAAATCCTGGGGATATTTGGTTCCTTTACTTTATGCTAGTAAAAATAAAGAAGATTTTAAAGGTTTCTTAATTTCTACTTCTTCAATCGCTTTACAAGAACAGTTAAAAGCAGAAATAGAAAAATTATCTAAAATGTTAGATATAAATATACCTATTACAATTGCTAAAGGACGTAATAATTTTATTTGTAAAAAACGTTTAGAAGATTATATTAAGTATCACGAAGAAAATGAAATTTTAAAAAGAATAAGAGAGAAAGTAAGTGCGGGTTTTATTGATAAAGAAAACTATCAAGATATTCCTAATTATATTTGGAAGAGAATAAATATTAATTATGTAAATTGTAATAATTGTATATATAAAAATACTTGTGGATATATGTTAAAACGTGAGAAATGGCCAAAGTCTAAGTATGTTATTTGTAATCACGATTTACTTGTAGAATCTCTAAAAAGAGATAATAATGATTTGATTTTACAAGATCCCTCTATTTTAGTTGTAGATGAAGCTCATAATCTAGAAGATAAAATGAGAAATTCATATAAAAATAGTATTTCTAAAAGTAAATTAGAAGCTTTAATATTAAAAATTGATTTTATGATAAGTGATGATGATAATCTTGAAGAATATGAAAATAATCCTATTATTGAAACTTTAAATAGAGTATTTAGAATGATAAGTACAAAAGCTAAATATAAGTATCGTAAAAATGCTAAAGAAGATATAGCTATTTTTGACGAAGAAACAAGTGGATTTGATATTACTTTATCTTTAAAAGAAGAAATAATTAAACTAAATGAAAAGTTAGATAACTTTATTTATGATGCTAGTCATTATAAATATTTAGATAAAAGATTAATTGGCTCTATTAATACTCTAAAGAGTTATGCAAGTGTTTTTAAAGACTTAATTAGTGATAATCCCCAAAACATATATTGGGTAAGCTTTTTAGCTAATACAAAAGATCATATAAACTTAGAATATGTTAGAAAAGATATACATAAAGAAGCTGCTAGACTTTTAAGTAATAATAATTATGGTAAAGTGTTTACTTCTGCTACTATGACTACAGGAAGTAGTGATTATAGTTACTTTGTTAATAATTTAGGGCTTGATAGAATAAATGGTATTCCTATAATTAAAGAATATCCTGGAGAATCGCCTTTTGATTATGAAAATAATGCTCTTTTATATTTAAGTGATGATTGTATATCACCAAAAAGTTCAGATCACGAACTTTATTTAGATACTATCGCTAGTAAAGTTGAGGAATTAATTAATATTACGGAAGGTAGAAGTTTAGTATTATTTACATCAAAAGAAGATATGAAAAAGGTATATAGAAAAATAAATATTAATAGTCATAACTTTAATATTATGTTACAAACAGATGATGTTAGTGCAGATGCTTTAAAAGAACGTTTTAAAGATGATGAAAGTTCTGTGTTATTTGCGACAGGATCATTTTTTGAAGGTATAGATATAAAAGGAGAAGCATTAGTAAATGTTATTATTACTAAATTACCTTTCCCTGTAGTTGATCCTATTATAGAAGAAAAAGCAAATAATTTTAAAGATGGATTTAATGAAGTATATTTACCAGAGATGATAATAAAATTAAAACAAGGAACAGGTAGATTAATTAGAAGTTCTACTGATAAAGGTGTTGTTTCAATACTTGATTCACGTTATAAAGACTATGAAGAGGTAATATTAGAATCTTTACCATTTAAAAATGTTACTACTAATATTGAAGAAGTAAAAGATTTTTCTTCTAATAAATTAGGAATATCTAATGTGAAAAAATAGTATAAAATATTTGACAATAAGCAATATTAATAGTAGAATTTAAATATATTTAAAGTGTTGATCGAAAGAAGTAACTATTTATAACTTTTATAGAGAGCTTGTGGTTGGTGGAAACAAGTAAAGATAAATAGTGAATAACATTCAGGAGCGCTTAAAGAAATTAAGTAGACTAAGCCGGTTAAACCGTTATCTTATAAAGTGATCATTTAATATGATAATTTGGGTGGTACCGCGGAAAAGGCTAGTTTCGTCCCATAGTACTATAAGTATTATGGTATGGACTAGTCTTTTATTGTGAAACTATAACTATTTTGAGAGGAGCTAGCTAGAAAATGAACGAAATGGTAAATGTAAAAGAATATTTAATTAGCTTAGGCTATAGTAATGAAAGTATAGAAAAAATCTTAGGTAATAATTCTTTAACTAATTTTAAAGAAGATACTTTGTTGATTCATATTAAAAACAATTATAATTTTTTCATTACATTTGGCTATAATCATAAAGATATACTAAAAATGACCAAAACATTGCCAACTTTATATGGTTATAGTATAGAGAATATTAAACAAAAAATAGAAGATTTAATCTCTTTAGGATATAGTAAAAGCGATGTAATCAAAATGACCAAACTCTTGCCAGCTTTATATAGTCTGAGTATAGAGAATATTAAACAAAAAATAGAAGATTTAATTTCTTTAGGATATAGTAAAAGCGATGTAATAAAAATGACTAAAACATTGCCAGCTTTATATAGTCTGAGTATAGAAAATATTAAACAAAAAATAGATGATTTAATCTCTTTAGGATATAGTTGTGAAGATGTAATAAAAATGACTAAAACATTGCCAACTTTATTTGGTCTGAGTATAGAAAATATTAAACAAAAAATAGAAGATTTAATTTCTTTAGGATATAGTAAAAACGATGTAATAAAAATGACTAAAACATTGCCAACTTTATTTGGTCTGAGTATAGAAAATATTAAACAGAAAATTGAATTTTATAAAGAAATAAATTTAGAATTTATTATGGTTTGTGATACGAAAAATTTAATGCAAAGTATAGATTTGACTTATGCTAGATATGTTTTTTTTAAAGATAAGGGTATAGAGATAAATAAAAATAATTACAAAAAATTATTTTATGGTGCTAAACGATTTGAAAAACAATATGGTATAGATAAAAGTACTTTGTTAGAAAAATATAATTATCAAGAATATAAGGAGAAAAAGGACAATGGAATATTTATTTAATTTAGGATTTAATGAAAATGAAATTAGAGATATAGTTTCTATTAATAGTGAAATTATAAATTTAAGTAGTGAGGAGATAAAAACATTAGTTGATATATTAGTAAATGTAGGATGTAAAGACTATCATATTAAAAATATAATAAATGCTAATCCTTACTATTTAAGTAGAAGTATTACTGATATTAGTGATCTTATTAAAAGATTATTATCATTAGGTATTGAACATTTAGAAACAACATTTGATAGTAATCCGTGGCTATTAAATAAAGATGCTTATGAAATAGATGAATATATAAGGGATGAACAATCTAAAGGGTTAAACTTAGAAGATATAATTGATAGTATTGATAGTGGGATGATGGGAGAATAAAGATGGTTAAAGAATATTTATTAAAATTGGGTTATAGCAATGAAGATGTAGAAAATATATTAAATAATTATGCTTTAAAAAAAATAAAAGAAGATACCTTACTTACGCATATAAAAGATGTTTATAACTTATTAATTACTTTAGGATATAGTAAAAACGATGTAATAAAAATGACAAAATTATTGCCGGCTTTATATAGTTATAGTATAGAAAATATTAAACAAAAAATAGAAGATTTAATTTCTTTAGGATATAGTCGAGAAGATGTAATCAAAATGACAAAAACATTGCCGGCTTTATATGGTTATAGTATAGAGAATATTAAACAAAAAATAGATGATTTAATCTCTTTAGGATATAGTCGAGAAGATGTAATCAAAATGACCAAACTATTGCCAACTTTATATGGTTATAGTATAGAGAATATTAAACAAAAAATGGATGATTTAATTTCTTTAGGATATAGTCGTGAAGATGTAATAAAAATGACTAAAACATTGCCAACTTTATTTGGTCTGAGTATAGAAAATATTAAACAAAAAATAGAAGATTTAATTTCTTTAGGATATAGTCGAGAAGATGTAATCAAAATGACCAAACTATTGCCAGCTTTATATAGTTATAGTATAGAGAATATTAAACAAAAAATAGAAGATTTAATCTCTTTAGGATATGGTCATAAAGATGTAATCAAAATGACAAAGCAATTCCCAGCTTTATATGCTTTGAGTATAGAAAATATTAAACAGAAAATTGAATTTTATAAAGAAATAAATTTAGAATTTATTATGGTTTGTGATACGAAAAATTTAATGCAAAGTATAGATTTGACTTATGCTAGATATGTTTTTTTTAAAGATAAAGGTATAGAGATAAATAAAAATAATTACAAAAAATTATTTTTTGATGCTAAACGATTTAAAAAACAATATGGTATAGATAAAAGTACTTTGTTAGAAAAATATAATTATCAAGAATATATTAATAGTAAAAAAGGTGCTAATATAATATAAGAAGGAGGAGAAAACTATGGATGTAAAAGAATTATATGAAAAGATTGATGAATTTATGGATAAGGAAGTTATATTGGAAGGATGGATTAGAAATCATCGTAAACAAAAAGAATTTGGTTTTATAGACTTTTCTGATGGTACTTGTTTTAAACATATTCAAGTTGTTTATGATGATAAATTAAAAGATTTTGAAGAAATACAAAAATATCATATAGGAAGTGCTATTAAGGTGGTAGGTAAAGTAGTTAAATCACCTAAAGAAGGACAACCTTTTGAAATACAAGCTAGTGAAGTTGTATTATTAGGAGAATGTCCAGAAGATTATCCAATACAACCTAAAAAACATTCTCGTGAATTTTTAAGAGAGGTAGCACATTTAAGAGTTAGAACAAATTTATTTCAAGCGGTATTTCGTGTTAGAAGTGTAGCAAGTTATGCTATTCATAAATACTTCCAAGATAGAGGTTATGTTTATGTGCAAACACCTCTTTTAACCGCTAATGATGGTGAAGGTGCTGGAGAAATGTTCCAGGTTACAACAATGGACCTTAAAAATATTCCTATAACTGAAGAAGGAAATGTTAACTATAATGATGATTTCTTTAGTAAAAAAGTAGGACTTACTGTTACAGGTCAACTTGAAGCAGAAGCATTTGCAATGGCTTATAAAAAAGTATATACTTTTGGTCCTACTTTTAGAGCAGAAGATTCTAATACTAAAGTTCACGCTAGTGAGTTTTGGATGATAGAACCTGAGATTGCTTTTTGTGATATAGATGAACTTATGGATATAGAAGAGGATATGCTTAAATATATAGTTAAATATGTATTAGAAAATTGTAAAGATGAAATGGAATTTCTAGATAAATTTGTTGAGAAAGGACTAATAGAAAAACTAGAAAAATTAGTTAATAGTAAGTTTACAAGAGTAACTCACGAAGAAGTAATTAAAATATTAAAAGAAGCTAAAGTTAAGTTTGAATTTACTCCAGAATATGGAGAAGATATTGCTAAAGAACACGAGAAATATATTACAGAGTATTTTAATGGTCCTGTATTTATTAAAGATTGGCCTAAAGATATTAAAGCTTTCTATATGAAATTAAATGAAGATGGTAAAACTGTTAGAGGAGTTGATCTTGAAGTTCCAGGAGCAGGAGAGTTAATGGGAGGATCTGAAAGAGAAGCTTGTTATACTAAGTTAAAACAACGTATGGATGAGTTAGGTATGAAAGAAGAAGGACTAGAATGGTATTTAGATTTAAGAAAATATGGTGGTTGTGTTCATTCTGGTTTTGGTATGGGATTTGAACGTTTATTAATTTATTTAACTGGAGTTGAAAATATTAGAGATGTTATACCTTTCCCTAGAACACCAGGTAATTGTGAGTTTTAGGAGGCTGTTTATGGATAATTTTTTGTATAATAGGAAAGTTATACTTGAAAATCGAAAAAATGTATTGACAAACATATCTTCTATACAGTACACTT